>JBGTLJ010000462.1:0-13372 GCA_041744175.1 Oceaniglobus sp.
GCGCCAGCCCGGCGCGCCCCTGCTGCGCCATCGGCCGCCCGTCGAACGTGGTGGCGACGGCGGTGGATGCCCCGGGTATCCCCAGAAGGATCGAGCTGATCGCACCACCGTACATCGCGCCATAGTAGATCGCCGCCAGCAGGATGATCGCCGATGAAGGCGGCACGAGAAACGTCAGAGGCAGCACGATCGCCACGCCGTTCACCGACCCAAGTCCGGGCATCGCCCCGATGAACAGCCCCGCCGTCACGCCAAGGACGACGATCATGATGTTGAACGGCGACAGGGACGTCGCAAAGCCGTCTGCCAGATGCGAGATCAGTTCCATGGATTTTCCTGAAGGTCAGAAGAAGCGGGCGTAGAGAGGAATGAACAGCGGTTCGGTAAAGCCCTTGGGAAGCAGAATCTTCAGCGTCACCTCGAAGAAGAAGAACAGGAACAGCGGGGTCGCCAGAACCAGGGTCGCCGTCAGCGTCCAGCCGTGCCCCCCGAAGAACCGCAGGTACCACAGAAGGAACAGCGGGATCGCGATGTAGGTGCCTGCCCATCCCATGACCGCGATGGTCGCGATCAGCGCGACCAGCACCATGACGACAGACCGCAACGTGTCCTGATCGAAGAACGCCTCGCCCTCGCCGTCGCGCTCGACGATGCTGCGGATCAGGATGCCCGCCGCGGCCAGGAACATCACCGCCGAGAGCCAGAACGGGAACGAACCGCCGCCGGGGCCGCCCGTCTTGCCGTTCCATCCGATGGGCAACACGGTCGCATGCCACATGAAATACACCGAAAGGACCATGATGCCGCCGGCGATGGCACGTTGTGCATTCAGCATGACTTGACCTGATGAAGGATTGCGGATGACCCGGAACGATGTCCGGGCCGCCGGGAGCGGATGAGAGACCCTAGGATCCGGACGCTTCGCCCATGGACTTCAGCAGATCGGCGTGACGGGTGCGTTCCTCGATGAAATACGCCTGAAGGTCGTCGCCGGTGAGATAGTCGGCATTCAGCGCCTCGTCCTGCGTGTAGCTGACCCAGGCTTCCGTCTGGTTCAGCTTGTCGAACATGTCGGTGTAATAGGCCACCGCGGCGGGATCCATGCCCTTGGGCGCCACAAAAGACCGCTGCATCGAATAGACAAGGGGGTGGCCCAGTTCGGTCATCGTCGGTGTCTCCGGGAACACATCGATCCGGTCCTTGGTAAACGCGGCGATCGGGCGGACCTTGTCGGCGCGATAGAATCCCAGCGCCTCGGACGGGTTGTTCACGCTGGAATCGATGTGGCCACCCACCAGGTTCTTGGCGACATCCCCACCGCCATCGAACGGCACATAGGTCATCTTGATGTCGAATTCCTTTTCCAGCATCGCCGTCACCAGGCTGTCTTCCTGACCGCTGCCGGTGCCGCCCATCTTCCAGGTGTCTCCGTCGGCCTTCACCGCGGCGACGAAGTCATCCAGGGTCTGGATATCGCTGTCGGTATTGACCCACAGCACGAACGTGTCGATGGCCATCCGCGCGAGCGGTGTGAATTCCTCGATATCGACACCGATGTCGGTGCGCAGCGGGGTGGTGTAATAGCTGTTGAGGGTGGCCATGATGACGTGGTTGTCCCCCTCCTTGTCCTTGAGATAGCGCAGCGCCTCTGCCCCCGAACCGCCGCCCTTGTTGACGGGCAAAAGCGGCATGTTGGATAGGTTTTCCTTCTGGATGATCGACTGGAACAGCCGGGCGAGGCGGTCCGCGCCGCCGCCCTGACCCGCCATGATCACCATCTCGATCGGCTTTTGCGGCTTCCAGTCCTGTGCCATTGCAGGCGTTGCGGTGGCAAGGCCGACCGATGCGGCGAGGGCAAGCAAGGTGCGGCCGCTGAATGTGTTGGTCATGTAAGGATCCTCCCGAGGGTGCTGACAGTGCGTTTTCCGGTCATTGCCGGAATTCTCTCCTCCGCATAGCATTCCCGAAACAAAGTTGCGCAGAATCCGTGTTACCCTGTTAACTGTTGCTCACACATCATCCACGTTTGTAAAGTTGTAATATGACAAAGACCCTCGTCGGCCCACAACTTCGCCAGCTTCGCCGCACGAGCGCCCAGACCCAGGCGCAGATGGCGAAGGCGCTGGGCATTTCCCCGGCATATGTGAACCTGCTGGAAAACAACCAGCGGAGCGTATCGGTCAAGGTGCTGATGGCCCTGACCGAAGTCTATGGCGTCGACTGGCGCGATCTGATCAACGACGGCGAGGCGCGCGATCTGGCAGATCTGCGCGCCGCGCTGCGCGATCCTGCGTTCACCGGCGATCCGCCCGATCTTCAGGAACTGCGCGCGGCCTTCGACCACGCGCCGCGCCTTGCGGAACGGTTCATGCAGCTTTACCGCAACCATCGCAAGACGATGTCCGTGCTGCACCAGATGGGCGCCGATGCCACCTCGGCAGAGATGCTGGCGGCCTCTCCGGAAACGGCGATCCATGATTTCTTCCGCGATCATGAAAACCACTTTGCCGGGCTGGAGAGGGCGGCGGATGCGGCGCGCATCGCCATCGGCGGACCCACGGACGAGATATATACCGGGCTGAAGCGGCATCTGGGGGCGGTTCACGGCATCGAGACCCGGATCGCCCGCCGCACCGACATGCCCGACACTCTGCGCCTGTTCGATGCGGCGAACCGGCGCCTGACGCTTTCGGAATCGCTCGATCCGGTGAACCGGAGCTTCCAGATCGCCCATGTGCTGGCCTTGGTCAGTTCTGCGGCGCTGCTGGACACCCTGATCGCCGACGCCGACATCGGATCGGATGTCGGGCGCGCGCGCTGCCGGATCGAACTGGCAAACTATTTCGCGGCGGCGCTGCTGATGCCCTACGATCAGGTCCTGACGATGGCCGAACAGACCCATTACGATGTCGATGCAATCGCCACCGCGTTCGGGGTCTCTTTCGAACAGGTGTGCCAGCGGCTGACGACGTTGCAGCGCGACGGGGCCCGGGGCGTTGCGTTCTTTTTCCTGCGGCTCGACAAGGCTGGAAACGTGACCAAGCGGTTCAACGCCACACCATTCACCCTGGCCGAACAGGGCGGTTCCTGCCCGGTCTGGAACATCCACACTGCATTCCGGACACCGGGGGCGATCGTGCCGCAATTCGTCGAACTGCCCGAGGGCGGACGCTATTTCACCGTCAGCCGCACAACCGCCCGCCCGGTGGTCAGTCGCCAGGATCCCGACCGCAGTCTGGTGGTGACGCTTGGCTGCGAACAGATCCACATGGAACGGATCGGCTATGCGCGGCAGTTCAACATGGACCGGCCGGGGCTGTTCGCCCGCATCGGCATAAACTGTCACGTCTGCCCGCGTCAGGCCTGTTCGCTGCGCGCCCACGAACCCATGCACATCAATCTGACGCTCGACGCCAACCGTCGCGGATCGACCCGATACGAAAGCTGAGACACACGCCGTCAGTCGGGGGCCAGCAGATAGCCCGATCCGCGTACGGTCTGCAGATAGCGGGGCTGTTTGGGGTCGGATTCGATCTTGCGGCGCAGCCGGGTGATCTGCACGTCGATCGCCCGGTCCTGTGCGCTGCTGTTGTCCCGGCCAAGATCGTCGACCAGCCGGGCCCGGCTGATCACCTCGCCGGGTGCCGCGGCGAAGATCTTCATCAGATGAATCTCTGTCGCGGTCAGCCTGACCGGCACCTCGCCTTCCCACATCTCGCCCCGCGCGATGTCATAGCGCACCGGCCCCAGATGCAGGACGCGGGGCGCATCCTGTGCCGCCTGTTCCGACGGGACCCGGCGCAGGATGGCATTGATCCGCAGCAAAAGCTCCTTGGGTTCGAAAGGTTTGGCAAGATAGTCATCTGCGCCGGCCTCAAGCCCGATGATCCGGTCATCGGTACCTCCCTTTGCTGTCAAAAGCAGGATCGGGACAGTCATGGTCTTTCTCAGGGTCCGGGTGAACGCGTTCCCGTCCTCTCCGGGCATCATAACGTCGAGAACAATCATGTCGAAGTCCAGACCGTCGAGCAGTCGGCGGGCATGGGCGGCATCGCGTGCCGCTGTGACGAAAAAGCCATGCCGGATCAGGAATTTCTGCAAGAGCCCGCGAATCCGCTCGTCATCGTCGACGATCAGAAGATGGATGTCGCTTATGCCGCTCATGCCCGGGCACCCGTAGCCGTCGCTGTCGCACGGGCGTAATGGCGGCGCTGCTCGGGATCCATCATTGCCTCCAGAACCTGATTGAAACCCGCCACCGCCTCGGGACCCGCCGCACGATAGGCCGCGCGCATCCGCCGCCGCTGGGCATCCGAAAGTGCGCGTTCCAGGGTGCGCCCCGCATCTGTCAGGTACAGATGCCGCTCCCGCTTGTCCCTGGTTCCCACATTGCTCTGCACAAGGCCGTCCTCGATCAGGGTGCGCAGGATTCGGTTCAGCGATTGCTTGGTGACGCCGAGGATGCCAAGCAGATTGTTCACCGTGGTGCCCGGGCTGCGGTTGATGAAATGAACGGCCCGGTGGTGCGCCCGGCCATAGGCATGATCGGTCAGGATGCGGTCCGGATCGGCGGTGAACCCTCGATAGGCAAAGAACATCGCTTCGATCCCGCGGCGCAGCTGTTCGTCGGTCAGAAACAACAGGGCCTCGCCCCCCGGTCGGTGTTCGCCCATCCCCCTGTCCTCCGCCATGCCGCACAAATTACAATCGAAGTTTACGTCAGCCTTATTGACATTCCAAGACCCGACTGCTAGCCAAAGCCCGCAATCTGCGCAACTTTATGCCCGTTTCGGCCCTATAATGCGCAATTATCACAAACCGCGCCTCACGGGGGCGCCGACCCGGGGGGAGCGACGGCAATGTCAGGCGCCTATGATGATCGCGACGGCAAGATATGGATGGACGGCGCGCTGGTGGACTGGCGGGATGCCAATGTGCACCTGCTGACCCATGCGATGCACTATGCCAGTTCGGTGTTCGAGGGCGAGCGGTGCTATGGCGGCAGGATCTTCGAAAGCCGCCGACATTCCGAACGGCTGCGCTATTCCGCGTCGTGTCTGGATTTCGAGATCCCCTATACGGTGGATGAAATCGAATCCGCCAAGCAGGCCGTTCTTGCCGCCAATGGCCTGACCGACGCCTATGTGCGTGCCGTCGCCTGGCGCGGGGCCGGCGAGGATATGGGCGTGGCGTCCCAGCGCAATCCGGTCCGCATGGCCGTGGCAGCCTGGGAATGGGGCAACTACTACGGCGATGCCAAGATGAAGGGCGCCAGACTTGACATTGCAAAGTGGAAACGCCCGTCGCCGGAAACCGCGCCGAGCCATGCCAAGGCGGCGGGGCTCTACATGATCTGCACGATGTCCAAGCACGCCGCCGAAGCGAAGGGATGCAGCGACGCGATGATGTTCGACTATCGCGGCTATGTGGCCGAGGCGACGGGCGCCAACATCTTCTTCGTCAAGGACGGCGAGGTGCACACCCCCGACCCCGATTGCTTTCTCAACGGAATCACCCGGCAAATGGTGATTGGCATGTTGAAAGATCGCCAGATCAAGGTCCATGAGCGTCATATCATGCCCGAAGAGCTTGAAGGCTTTCAGCAATGCTGGCTGACGGGGACGGCGGCAGAGGTGACACCGGTGGGTCAGATCGGCGACTACAGTTTTGAAGTTGGCGCGCTGACACGCGACATCGCCCAAGGGTACGAACGCCATGTACGTGCGTGATGTCCGGCGGTCCGGGCGGGGAGGGGCCCCGTCGGCGGTTGTGCGGTCCATATGAATTCGTCCGCCGAAGCCGGGCAGACCAAAGCCGCCAAACAGGATCCGGAAACCGCCTCAACCGAAAACCAGGCGGTGAAAAAGGCAAAACACCTTTCGGCGCGGCTGGTCTATCGGGTCGTCCTTCGCGAGGGCGAGGACGAGCTTGCCCGTCCGAACACGTCGCTGGTATTCTCGGGCATTGCGGCAGGGGTCTGCATCGCGTTTTCGGTGATCGGCGAGGCGATATTCCGATCCACACTGCCGGACGGCGGCGTGTCGTTCCTGGTCGAGAACCTTGGCTATTCGCTCGGTTTCCTGCTGGTCATCCTGAGCAGGTTGCAGTTGTTCACCGAAAACACGATCACCACCGTGATGCCGGTCCTCACCCTACGCAGCCTGCAATGCCTGGTGTCGGCGGCACGCCTGTGGGGGATCGTACTGGCGGCGAATATTGTGGGTTGCTTCATTGCGGGGGCCTTCCTGGCGCTGACCCCCGTGTTCGGCGCGCCGATGCAGCAGGCCTTTCACGAACTGGCGACCCATGCCACCAGCGCCGGTGTGTTGGACGGGTTCTTCAAGGCGATACCGGCAGGGTTGCTGGTCGCGGCGCTGGTCTGGATGCTGGCGGCAGGCGAAAGGTCAGAGGCGGTGCTGACGATCCTGATCTTCACCTGGCTCATCGCGGCCGGCGATTTCACCCACATCATCGCGGGCTCCGTCGAAATGGCATATCTCCTGGTGCTGGGCGATCTTGGCTGGGTAAAGGCGATCTTCGGCTTTTTTATGCCGGTTCTTGCGGGCAACGTGATTGGCGGCACGGCGGTCTTTACACTGCTGGCCTGGGGGCAGGTGCGCGAAGAGATCGCAAAGGATTAGCCGTCGTCGCACACCGTGTGGCAAGGACGCGACGGCTGGTCCCGCGCGCCGTTCTCGACAAGCCGATTGATCGCGGGCGAACCGGCGGACCGACTGGAGCATCGCGATGACTCTCCACGGGCCGACAAGGGCGCGGGACCAGCGGCCGATTGCCAGCTGATCTCCGTCTCCTTGGAAACCACGGCGGGGGCGTGTCGCACCCATGCCATGTCGTCGGCCTGCCCGGTCGGATCCGCCGGTCGCCAAGGACCTGCCCGTTGGCATTATCGGGCCGAAACCTGCGATCACCAGACAACATCAGCCCCGCTGCAGACGCAGACCCTACCGCAGCCGGGCGCCATCCTTTGAGAAAAGATGGCACTTTTCCGGATCGAATCCGAGGGTCAGTCCGTCTCCGACCTTTGCCCCGTGCTGGCCGAACATACGCACCGTTGCCATCTCCCCCGAACCGGTCCGCACAACGATATTGGTGTCCCCGCCCAACCTTTCCACATGGCTGACCGTGCCGTGCAGGGGGCCGGATGCCTCGATGCGGATGTCCTCGGGCCGCACACCCATGGTGGCGCCGTCGGGGGCATCCTGAAGCGGCGTCAGGAAATTCATTGCAGGTGCCCCCAGAAACCCAGCGACGAAGCGATTGACGGGATCGTTGTAAAGCTCCATCGGGGTGCCGGTCTGTTCGACCCGCCCATCGCGCAAAACGACGATGCGGTCGGCCAGCGTCATCGCTTCGGTCTGGTCATGGGTGACATAGACCATCGTGGCGCCCAGCGTGCGGTGCAGCTGTGCCAGTTCGATCCTGGTGTTCATCCTTAGCGATGCATCGAGGTTGGACAGAGGTTCGTCGAACAGGAACAGCCGGGGCTGGCGCACGATGGCGCGGCCGATGGCGACCCGCTGGCGCTGACCGCCCGAAAGCTCGGCGGGACGGCGGCTCAGGTAGGGTTCGAGGTTCAGGATACGCACCGCCTCTGTCAGCCGGGCAGCAATCACGTCCTTTGGCTGGCCCTCCTGCCTCAGGCCCAGCGTCATGTTTTCCGCGACATTCAGATGCGGATAAAGCGCGTAGGACTGGAACACCATGGCGATGCCGCGCTTCGCCGGCGGCACCGCGTTGACCTGACGGCCCGCGATCTCGACCGTTCCGGAGGTCGCATCCTCAAGACCTGCGATCACCCGCAGCAACGTTGACTTGCCGCATCCCGACGGCCCCACAAAAACGACGAAATCGCCCCGTTCGACGGCCAGATCGATGTCGTGCAGCACCTTGGTGGCGCCGAACGACTTGCTGATCCCGCTCAGCTTCAGACTGTACTGGCTCATCGCGGGGCTTTCAGATCGACCGTGCGGCCCGTGCGGATGCTTTCATCCGCGGCCAGGCAGATCGCCAGCGACTGGACCGCGTCGCCCATGTGGCGGGTCAGGTCCACGTTGTCTGCGATGGCGCGCAGAAGAAATGCCTGCTCCGCATCGCACAGCGCCTGATGACCGGGTTCGTTTGGCATGGCGACGGTGATGTCACCTTGCGGGCGGTGGACGAGGATCGCGCCGACCTTCGTGTGGCCATCCACGTCGTCGGATCTGCCGGTGTTGCCCTCTGTGATCGACACCGATCCGTTCGGCGACACGATATCCTTCACGAAACTTGCGGTCTGCGACATCATCGGGCCCCAGCCAGCCTCGTACCACCCGATGGAGCCATCGGCGAAGATCACCTGAAACTGCCCGTAGTTGTACATGTCCGGCGGCAGGTCGTCGGAAAGGCGCAGCCCCATTCCGTTGACCCGGACCGGGGCGGCATCGGTGATCTGGCACATCACGTCGACATAGTGAACGCCGCAATCCACGATGGGCGACGTGGTCTGCATCAGCGCCTTGTGCGTTTCCCAAGTGGCTCCCGTGGATTGCTGGTTCAGGTTCAGCCGGAACACGTAGGGGCCGCCCAGCCCCCGCGCCTCTGCGATCAGACGTTGCCAGCTGGGATGATGGCGCAGGATGTATCCGACCACCACCTTGCGGTTCAGCCGCCTGGCGGTCTCGACGACGCGGCGTGCATCATTGACGGTGGTGGCAAGCGGCTTTTCGACGAACACGTGGGCGCCGGTCTCCATCGCCGAGAGGGCGTATTCGGCATGGCTGTCGGAATAGGTGGCGATGACAACGACATCGGGCGCGGTGCGCTCCAGCGCCGCGGGATAGTCGTCGAACAGGGGATACCCCGTCAGCGCAGCGGGCAGATCGACGGGCGTGCGGTTGACCAGACCGACGATCCGGGCATCGGGATGGTGGTGGTGGGCAAGGGCATGGCTGCGGCCCATGTTGCCAAGTCCGACGATCAGCACCTTCATTTCACGGCCCCCGACGTGATGCCGCGGATCAGCTGGCGGGAAAAGATCACGTAGAGCACCATGATCGGCAAGATCGCGAGCGACAGCGCGGAAAGGACCGCGTTCCAGTCGGTGACGAACTGCCCGATGAACACCTGGCTGCCCAAGGTCAGGGTCTTGACCTCTTCCGCAGGGGCAAGGATCAGCGGGAACCAGAGATCGTTCCAGATCGGTATCATGTTGAACACCGCCACAGTCGCCAGAGCCGGACGCACGAGAGGCAGCACGAGACGGAAGAAGATCGCATATTCCGACAGGCCGTCGACCCGCCCCGCATTCTTGAGATCGTCGGACACCTGACGCATGAACTCCGACAGGATGAACACCGCAAGCGGCAGTCCCTGCGCGGTATAGACGAGGATCAGCGCGAACAGCGTGTTCACCAGACCCGTCGCCACCATCATCTGCAGGATCGCGACCGTTCCGATGCGGATCGGGATCATGATGCCAAGGGCAAGGTAAAGACCCATCAGCCTGTTGCCGCGGAACCTGTATTCGGCCAAGGCAAACGCTGCCATCGCCCCGAAAAGCAGGATGAAGGCCAGAGATGTGACGGTGACGATCATCGAATTCTGGAAATAGCCGAAGAAATCTCCCTGCCGCAGCACCGTCTGATAGCCGATCAGCGAAAAGCTTTCGGCATCCGGCAGGGCCAGCGGTTCGGAAAAGATCGACCGGCGCGATTTGAAGCTGTTGATGACGATCACAAAGACCGGGAACAGCGCGATCAGCGTATAGCTGATGAGCGCAACGTGGGCGACCACGCTGAAAACGGTGCTCGGGCGGGTGGCGTTCATCGCGGGTCGCTCAAAACTGGTACCGACGCAAGCGGGTCTGGATGCCGAAGAGATACAGACAGACGCCGATCAGGATGATGCCGAACATCGCGCTGGCGATAGCCGATCCCATGTAGGGGTCGCCCAGTTGCAACTGGAAGCCGAAGAATGTGCGATAGAGGAACGTTCCGAGGATGTCGGACGAGAAATCCGGCCCCGCCAATGCCCCCTGCGCGGCATATATCAGATCGAACGCATTGAAATTCGCGACGAACGTCAGGACAGAGATGATGCCGATGCTGGGCAGGATCAGCGGCAGTCTGATCCGCCAGAACGCCGCCCACCCGGTGATCCCGTCGACCTCGGCCGCCTCCAGGATTTCGTCCGGGATCGACAGCAGCGCGGCATAGATCAGCATCATCGGGATGCCGACGAACTGCCAGACAGAAATCAGCGCCAGCGTGACAAGGGCCGAGCTTTCGCGCCCCAGCCAGGGCGAGAACAGGGATTTCAGGCCTACCGCGTCCAGCATCCCCGGCGCGATGCCCCAGATCGGCGACAGGATCAGCTTCCATGCGAAACCGACGATGACGAAGGACAGGATCGTCGGAACGAAGATCGCGGTGCGATAGAGGCCGGCAAACCGAAGCCGCGGATGCGACAGGATGGCGGCAAGGGCGATGCCGACGGGGTTCTGCACGCACATGTGGATCACGAAGAACCAGAAATTGTTGGCCAGCGCGTTCCAGAATTGCCGCGACCAGTTAGGATCGCCGAACAGCGTCGCGAAATTCTCCAGACCGACATAGCTCACGCCGGTTTCGTCCTTGCCGAACTGCGCCAGCCTCAGCGTATCGAACAGCGGAACGATCATGATCGCGGTATAGACAAGCACCGCCGGTGCCAGGAAAACGGCGATATGCCAGCGGATACGGGGCTTGTCGGACATCTGCGCCTTGCTCGGTTCGGGGATGCCCCGGCGGTCCCGCCGGGGCCCTGCGCTGGGCTACTGCTGGGGCGCGTACCAGCTTGCAAGACCCTGCTGAAGCCGGGCACCGGCGTCGGCCGGCGTTTCCTCGCCCTTTATGACCTGGGCAGAGGCGTTCCACGTCTCGTTTTCCAGATTGGGCGTGCCACGCGACAGGATCTGATAGGTCGAGCGGATCGAGCTTTCGCACTCCGAACGCCAGGAGATGAACTCCTGCGCCAGCGGATCCTCCAGCGTGACCTCGGCGCTCGACAACGGAAAGAAGCCGGGCAGCGCGTTGGCATAGAGGGTCGCGAACTCTTCCGATGCGACCCAGTCGAGAAAAGCCTTCGCCGCTTCGGGGTTTTCGGTTGCCGCGTTCATCCCGATCCCTATGTCGGTGTGGTCCGAGATATAGCAGGTGTCGCCCTCGGCCTGGACCGGCGGCGGGAATGCTCCCATCTCGAAATCGGCAAGCTCCTTGAAGCCGGCGATCTCCCACGAACCGGCAGGATAGATCGCCGCCCGGCCCAGCGTGAAGATGTTCTGGCTGTCGGGATAGGTCTGCGCCTCGAAACCGTCGCCCATGTATTCGCCCCAGCGGGCCAGTTGCTCGAACGGGGCGACCCAGCCGGGATCGCTCAGCGACTGTTCCCCGGCGATCAGCGCCAGTCGGCCTTCCTCGCCGCGCCAATAGTTCGGCCCGATGTTGTTGTAGCCCATTGTCGCGGCTTCCCACTGGTCGTTGGTGCCCATCGCCAGCGGGATGTAGGTTCCGTCTTCCTTGATGGTGTCGAGTGCGGCGAAGAACTCATCCACCGTCCCGGGTTCCTCGATGCCCAGTTCGGCGAACGCATCGGCGTTGTAGATGAACCCGTGGATCACCGAGGCCATCGGCACACAGTAGGTGGCCGTGCCGTCGTCAGTGGACCAGCCGGATTTCGCCACGTCCGAAAAGTTCGACATGCCTTCCAGGTCGGTCAGATCGGCCAGCTTGCCGCCGTCGTAAAGCGCGAGCGAGGCATCGAAGGGCCGGCATGTGA
The DNA here is from genome assembly GCA_041744175.1 of Oceaniglobus sp. Classification (GTDB taxonomy): domain Bacteria; phylum Pseudomonadota; class Alphaproteobacteria; order Rhodobacterales; family Rhodobacteraceae; genus Oceaniglobus. The sequence continues at coordinate 11,815 of JBGTLJ010000462.1, forward strand.
TGATGTCTCCCGCAGAGCCCGCGTCGAGCTTGGAATTCAGCACCGCATTGTATTCCGCGGGGGCCGAGGGCGTGAATGTCACGGTGATGCCATCGTGGCTCGCCTCGAAGGCAGGGATGATCCGGTCCTGCCAGATCGCAAGATCGTCGTTGCGCCAGCTTTCGATGGTCAGGGTCACGTCCTGTGCCATGACCGGTGCGGCCAGCAGGGCCGACAGGATCAGTGTGGTGGTGTGCGTGCGTGTGGTCATTGCGGTCTCCCAGACGGTGAAAGTTGAGCGCCCGTTCCTGCGGGCATCTTGGTTTCAGGTGGCAACACCTGAGGCACGCGGGTGCCGCAGTGGCGCAAAAGGGCGCAACCGGACCCCGGGACCGGAGCAGTGTAGATCATGTGCTGACCGATCGGGTGTTTGCGGCCGGCATGGGTTTCGTGTGGCGGCAATCGCATATGGCTCTCCCAGACACTCCCAGACTACCTTTGAAGTCTTTGCTGTCGAGCGATATCTGGCTGGTCGTATCGGGATATACCGGACATGCCCGCCCCGGCGCGTCCTTGTCGACAATTGCAACCGGGCGTCGGCAGAGGTCTTGCATCGGCATCCGCAAGACAACCCGCCACCAATCCGCCAAAGACTTCTGACGTTCGCGCCTACGCAACACCCCCGCAGGCCAAAGACAACCTTTCTGCAGCGCTCCACCCCGCCGATTGCATCCAGGACGGCAGGGTCTTGAATGCCATGGCAGCGAAGGTTCCACATTCGGTCCGTTGTGGTAAGGCTTTGGCCGGGTCGCGGATCTGCGACGGACGGCGAGGCAGCGAATCGACATGGGCCAGACGACCAAGATGCGATCGGAAATCAGGGACATTCCGCAGGCTGTCGCGCGTCTACTGGCAGAGGGCGGCAATGCCGTGGCCGAAGCCGGGGCCGCCCTGCGGCACCGCGATCCCGCCTTCCTGATCACCGCCGCGCGGGGGTCTTCCGACCATGCCGCAACGTTCTTCAAATATGCGGCAGGGATCCTGCTGGGTGTGCCGGTGGCGTCGTTGCCGCCTTCGGTCTCGTCGGTCTATGAGCGGCAGATGAAACTGGCGGGCGGCGCGTGCGTCGCGATCTCGCAATCGGGGCAAAGCCCCGACATTGTGGCTGTCGCTTCGATGGCGCGCACGGCGGGCGCGCTGACCCTTGCCATCACCAACCGCACCGGCTCGCCGCTGGCCCTTGCTGCCGACCGGATGCTGGATCTTCACGCCGGACCAGAACAGAGCGTCGCGGCGACCAAGACCTTCGTCAACTCCATGGTTGTCGCGCTCTGGCTGCTGGCCGAATGGGCCCAGGACCGGGCCCTTCTTGCGGCGCTTGACGATTTGCCACAGGCGCTTGGCAAGGCGGTCAGCTTGAATTGGCCAGAGCTTGAGGCCGCCCTGGACGGGCGCGCGTCGCTCTATTGTCTTGGCCGGGGTCCGGCCCTTGCCATCGCGGGCGAAGCCGCGCTGAAGTTCAAGGAAACCTGCCTGCTTCATGCCGAATCCTATTCCTCTGCCGAAGTGCTACATGGCC
>JBGTLJ010000463.1:0-1840 GCA_041744175.1 Oceaniglobus sp.
TCCGGACCAGCCGCCGCAGCCCCGGCGTCAGGGCCAGGCGCTGCCAGCGGTACGCAAGCCGAGAGGGCGCCGGATCGCGGCGGGATCTCACCTGTCGCATGACGCATCCTCTGTCATCCAGGCGCAGAGCCGACTGAAGGACAGCCCGCAATGGGCCGCCTGTTCGGGGGCCAGCGATGTCGGCGTCATTCCCGGCTGGGTGTTGGTTTCCAGCAGGATCAGCCCGTCCAGCCCGCGGGTTTCGTCCCACCTGAAATCGGTGCGGCTGAGGCCCCGGCAGCCCAGGGCATCGTGGGCGCGCAGGGCGTAGTCAAGGCAGGCATGGGCGATCTCTGGCGGGATGTCGGCGGGGATCACGTGGCGCGATCCGCCGTCCCTGTACTTGGCGTCGTAGTCGTACCAGCCGTCGGTCAGGATGTCGGTGACGCCCAGCGCGCGCGCCGCGCTGTCGGGGCCTGCACCCATCACGGTCGTCGTCAGTTCCCGCCCCGGGGCAAAGCGCTCCACCATCACCCATTCCGGCATGGTATCGGCGATCTGCGGCGGCCCGTTCGCCGCCTCGTGCACCAGATAGACGCCGACGCTGGAGCCCTCGTTGTAGGGTTTCACCACATAGGGCGGGTCCATCACATGGGAGGCGCGCACATGACGCGCCTGCGCCAGCAGCGACGGCACCACCGGCAGCCCCGCGTGGCGATAGGTGTCCTTGGTGCGCTCCTTGTCCATCGCCAATGCCGAGGCCAGGACACCGGAATGGGTATAGGGGATGCGCAGCCATTCCAGCAGGCCCTGCACGCAGCCGTCCTCGCCCCAGCGGCCATGCAGCGCGTTGAACGCCACATCGGGGGCTTCGGCCGCCAGACGCACGGCAAGATCGCGGCCCGCATCGAGGCAGACCACGTCATAACCTTCGTCCCGCAGTGCGGCCGCGCATTCGCGCCCCGACGACAGCGACACCTCGCGTTCGGCCGAGTGTCCGCCCATCAGTACCGCAACCTTGGGGCCTGTCCTGCTCGACACACCCAAATCCGTCGCCTCGTTGGGCCTTTCCGGCCCGTTCCCGGGGCGTTTTCGCCCCTGTCTTGTCCCGCCCGTGACGGGCGGAATTATGGTGCCCGTTCTGGGCTGTATTGTTGCCCTTTCGGGACTTTCCGTTTGCTCGCGCCGGTTCGCCGACACGCGCTGACCACACCCTAGGATGTGACGCATCCAATTGGAATCGAAATGTTGGATCTGCGCGCAGCACCCTTCCCGCATTTCGATAACGGCATCCCCCGAACGCAGGGCGGTTTCGCCAGAGGCGGATCGTCGGATCGACGGGGGCGGTCTCTTGCGCATGGTCTTGTCATGCCCTGCCGACAGTACGATCGTCCGCATTCGCCGAGAGGCGGGGGATGACCGATGTTCCCACGGGCAGGACCTGTTCAAGCTGTCGGTTCCCGCCTTCCAGACTGCCCACCAGCTCCATACAGCAAAAACCCCGAATGCCGCCGGCTACCGCTCTCCCACGCGCAGGATCTCCCAGTCCAGCGCGATGCCGCTGTGGGCCTGCACCCGCGCGCGCACCTCTTCGCCCAGCCCTTCCAGATCGGAGGCGGTGGCGCCCCCGGTATTCACCAGGAAATTCGGATGCTTTGGCGACATCTGCGCGCCGCCGCGCCGGTGGCCCCGCAGCCCCGCATCCTCGATCACCCTCCAGGCCTTCATCTCGTGGGTGTCGTCGGCCAGCCCGGTGCTGGACCGCCCGGCAGGATTGCGGAAGGTGCTGCCGGCGCTGCGGTCCTTTGTCGGCTGGGTGGCGTCGCGCCGGGCGATCTGGTCGGCCATCTTTTCGGCCAGC
>JBGTLJ010000464.1:0-7457 GCA_041744175.1 Oceaniglobus sp.
CCGGACGATCCCGGCCCGTGATCGCCCCCCCCGGCCCCCTGCGGACGTCCGGCTGGGTTCGCCGTCAGGTTGCGCTGTCGCACCCGGTGGACACCGCAACCGAAATCGCAGAATAGTCCGCGGGATCCGTCATCCGGGCACCGCGCATCCGCGCCGCGCCCGGCACACCCCGCGTTCCCCGACAGGAGAGCTGAATGAAGTTCCGTTTCCCGATCGTCATCATCGACGAAGACTTCCGTTCGGAAAACTCGTCGGGTCTTGGCATCCGGGCGCTTGCCGCGGCCATCGAGGCCGAAGGGGTCGAGGTGCTGGGGGCGACCAGCTATGGCGACCTGTCGCAGTTCGCCCAGCAACAATCGCGCGCCAGCGCGTTTCTTTTGTCCATCGACGACGAGGAATTCACCCCCGGCCCCGATCTGGACCCCGCGGTGCTGAACCTGCGCAATTTCATCGAGGAGGTGCGCCGCAAGAACGCCGACGTGCCGATCTACGTCTACGGCGAAACCAAGACCGCGCGCCACCTGCCCAACGACATCCTGCGCGAACTGCACGGTTTCATCCACATGTTCGAGGACACGCCGGAATTCGTCGCCCGTCACATCATCCGCGAGGCCAAGAGCTATCTCGAGGGCATCCAGCCGCCGTTCTTCAAGGCGCTGCTGGACTACGCCGAGGACGGATCGTATTCCTGGCACTGCCCCGGTCATTCGGGCGGCGTGGCGTTCCTGAAAAGCCCCATCGGCCAGATGTACCACCAGTTCTACGGTGAAAACATGCTGCGCGCCGACGTCTGCAATTCGGTCGAGGAACTGGGTCAGCTTCTGGATCACAATGGTGCCATCGGCGCGTCCGAACGCAATGCCGCGCGCATCTTCAACGCCGATCACTGCTTTTTCGTCACCAACGGCACCTCCACGTCGAACAAGATGGTCTGGCACCATACTGTCGCCCCAGGCGATGTCGTCGTGGTGGACCGCAACTGTCACAAGTCGATCCTGCATGGCATCATCATGACGGGCGCGGTGCCAGTGTTCCTGCGGCCCACGCGCAACCACTACGGCATCATCGGCCCGATCCCGCAGGCCGAATTCAGCCCCGACGCGATCCGCGAAAAGATCCGCGCCAACCCGCTGCTTTCCGGGGTCGATGCCGACACCGTGAAACCCCGGATCATGAGCGTGACGCAATCGACCTATGACGGCGTCCTCTACAACACCGAGACCATCAAGGGCCTGCTGGACGGCTATGTGGACAACCTGCACTTCGACGAGGCATGGCTGCCCCATGCATCGTTCCATCCCTTCTATGGCCCCTATCACGCCATGGGGCGCAACCGGGACCGGCCGCGTCATTCGGTGACCTATGCCACCCAGTCGATCCACAAGCTGCTGGCGGGCATCAGCCAGGCCAGCCACGTCCTGGTGCAGGACAGCCAGGACACGAAACTGGACCGGCACCTGTTCAACGAAGCCTACCTGATGCACATCTCCACCAGCCCGCAATACAGCATCATCGCAAGCTGCGACGTGGCGGCGGCGATGATGGAGCCGCCGGGCGGCACCGCGCTGGTCGAGGAAAGCATCGCCGAGGCGCTGGATTTCCGCCGCGCCATGCGCAAGGTCGACGCGGAATTCGGCGACGGCGACTGGTGGTTCCAGGTCTGGGGTCCGGAAGAGCTGAGCGAAGAGGGGATCGGAAGCTCTGGCGACTGGGTGCTGGAAAAGACCGATTCCGACGGGGTGCAGCCATCCGACGGCAAGGAATCGTGGCACAGTTTCGGCGACATGGCCCCCGGGTTCAACATGCTGGATCCGATCAAGGCCACCTTGATCACCCCCGGTCTGAACCTCGACGGCCGGTTCGAGGAAATGGGGATTCCGGCGTCCATCGTCACCAAATACCTGGCCGAACACGGCGTGGTGGTGGAAAAGACCGGCCTCTACAGCTTTTTCATCATGTTCACCATCGGCATCACCAAGGGGCGATGGAACACGCTGCTGACCGCATTGCAGCAGTTCAAGGACGACCACGCCCGCAACCAGCCCATGTGGCGCACGATGCCCGAATTCTGCGCCAAGCATCCGCGCTATGAGCAGATGGGCCTGCGCGACCTGTGCCAGCACGTCCACGCCCTATATGCCAAGTACGACGTCGCGATCCTTTCGACGGACATCTACCTGAGCGATCATACCCCGGCGATGAAACCCAGCGACGCCTTCGCGCACATTGCCCGGCGAAAGACCCAGAGGGTGCCCATCGAAGAGCTAGAGGGGCGCATCACCACCAGCCTCGTGACGCCCTATCCGCCCGGCATCCCACTGCTGATCCCGGGCGAGGTGTTCAACCGCAAGATCGTGGACTACCTGAAGTTCAACCGCGATTTCGCGCGCGAATGCCCGGGATTCGAAACCGACATTCATGGCCTCGTGCAGGAAACCGGACCCGATGGCGTGATCCGGTATCTGGCCGACTGCGTGGCATCCTGACCCCGGGTCCACCGGTCTTGCAGCTGCCAGGCATGGCGGCACAGCATGGTGCGACGCTGCGGGGGCACCATTTCGCGTGCGGTCGGACAGGACGGCAAGACCGCCGGGCCGGGCGCGCGAGACGCTTTCGAAGGGGCCATGCGGAGCCGGCGGCGCGCCCTGTCGGTTCGGTTTCTTCACCCACGTCACGCCGCCGCAACGCCGGCGGGTATCGCCCATGATGCGTGATTAAATATCGTGCATATGGCACAAACCTGGTCCAATGTCGGACCCTGACGACCGTTTCGGTTGACCGGACAGTGCCCGCCACGATCAATGGGGTTCTGAGCGCGGGTCACGGCGGCTGTCGGTCACGCAAGACGTCCGGTCGAACGGCCGGACCGAACGAACAATGGAGAATCCCCTATGACCATCAAGGCCCTGCTCCTGGGTGCGACATGCGCCCTCGGACTCGCCGTTGCGGCGCTGCCCGCCTCGGCCCAGACGGATGGCGGCAACCTCGTCTATCTGGTCCAGCCCGAACCGCCGTCTTTGGCGTCGTTCCTGTCGACATCCGGGCCGATCGGCCTTGTCGCGCCTAAGATCTATGATGGTCTGTTCGAATACGACACCGATCTGAACATCGTGCCCGCCCTCGCCGAAAGCTATGAGGTCAGCGAGGATGGCAAGACCGTGACGTTCAAGTTGCGCCAGGACGTGCAGTGGCACGACGGCGAACCGTTCACATCCGCCGACGTCCAGTTCAGCGTGATGGAAATCCTGAAAAAGGTACATCCGCGCGGTCCAAACTCGTTCCTCGAAGTCACCTCGATCGACACGCCCGACGACTATACTGCCATCTTCAACCTGGAAAACCCGGCGCCCTACATGCTGCGCGCCCTGTCGGGCTATGAAAGCCCGATGGTGCCCAAGCACCTTCTCGAAGGGCAGGACCCGCGCAGTTCCGATCTGGCCACGAACCCGGTGGGAACCGGCCCCTACAAGTTCGTGGAATGGAAAAAGGGCCAGTACGTCCGGCTGGAAAAGAACGAAAACTACTGGAAGCCCGGCCTGCCGCTGCTGGACCGCATCGTCGGGCGGTTCGTGCCCGATGCCTCGACCCGCACCGCGGCGATGGAAAACGGCGAGGTCATGTATGGCGCCTACGGTGCCATCCCCAACATCGACGCCGTCCGGCTGCGCGACATGGACGGATTTTCGGTCACCACTGACGGCTATGCGATGATCAATCCCATGGCGCTGATCGAATTCAACACAAAGGCCCCGCCGTTCGACAATCCGGCGATGCGCAGGGCGGTATCGCTTGCGATGGACCGCCAGTTCCTGATCGACAACATCTGGTTCGGCTACGGCAAGCCTGCCACATCCGCCCTGTCGTCCAATTTCGACAAGGTCGGGCTCTACAAATCCGGCCTGCCGAACTATCCTGCCACCGGCGATCTGGAGGCGGCAAAGAAGGAACTGGACGACGCCGGGATCATGCCCGACGCAAATGGCGTGCGGGCCAGCATCACGCTGGATCTGATCCCCTATGGCGAAGACTGGCGCCGCGCCGGTGAATACATCAAACAGGCGCTTCTCCCCCTGGGGATCGAGGTGGAGCTGCGATATGAGGACGTTCCGACCTGGCTGAACCGGATCTATCAGGACTACGATTTCCAGATGAACGTGAACTACTTCTATCAGTTGCCGGACCCGGTGCTGGGGGTTCACCGCCACTATGGGACGGACCAGATCCGCCAGGGCACGCATTTCGTCAACGGGTCGCGCTATTCCAACCCCGAGCTCGACGCGCTGCTGGCCGCCGGCGCGCAGGAGATTGACCCCGAGAAACGGGCCGAGATCTATGGAGAGATCCAGACGATCCTGGCCACCGACATGCCCGTCGCCAACCTGTTCGAGATGGAATTCCTCACCGTCTACAACGACAAGCTGACGGATACGGAAACCTCTGCCCTTGGGTCCTACGGTCCGTTCGATCGCGCGGCGATTACGGAATGACCGCGCCGCCGCGGACCCTTCCGCTCGATTCCGTCTGACGAAAAAGTCGCCGGCCCACCGTGGTCGGCGCGAACATCCGAAGGTTCACGCCGGTCATGGGCAATTCCAATCGTCGTCTGAGATATGTCCTGAAACGCCTCGTTCAGGCGGTTCCCATCGTGCTGGCGATCGTGGTGCTGAACTTCTTCCTGTTGCAGTTGGCCGAAGGCGACGCCGTCGATGTGCTGGCGGGCGAGGCCGGATCGGCGACCCCGGAATACATGGCCGAACTCAGGGCCAAGTTCGGGCTGGACCAGCCGTTGCTGGTACAGCTCGGCGTCTATCTCAAGAACGTCCTGACCCTCGATCTGGGCTATTCCTTCCGCCACGAGATGCCGGTCAGCCAGCTTGTCTTCGATCGCTTCGTTCCGACCCTGCTGCTGATGACCTCGACGATCCTGCTGGCCGTCGGGTTCGGCATCGTACTGGGGCTGGTGGCGGCGTCGGGGCTGAACACATGGCGCGACACGGTGATCTCGGTCTTCGCGCTGCTGACCTATGCCACGCCGCTGTTCTGGGTCGGTCTGATGCTGATCGTGGTGTTTTCCCTCAACCTCGGCTGGTTTCCCACATCCGGGATGGAAAATTTCGCGATGTTCTATGAAGGCTGGGATCGCGTCGTCGACATCGCCCATCACCTCGTGCTGCCGACGATCACGCTGTCGCTGTTTTATCTGGCGCTTTACACCCGGCTGATGCGCGCGTCGATGCTGGAACAGGCCGGGCAGGACTATGTCACCACCGCGCGCGCCAAGGGGCTGACCGAACGTCGCATCGTGTTCGTGCACGTGCTGCGCAACGCATTGCTGCCCGTGGTGACGATGGCGGGCGTGCAGGTCGGGGCGCTGATCGGCGGCTCGGTGATCGTGGAATCGGTGTTCGCATGGCCGGGCCTGGGGATGCTGGCCTTCGAGGCGCTGTTCGCGCGCGATCTGAACCTGTTGCTGGGAATATTCCTGCTCTCGGCGGTTCTGGTCGTCGCCGTGAACCTGGTGGTCGACATCATCTATTCCACACTCGATCCGCGGATCGAGATGGCCTGAGCCATGGCATTCTGGAAACTCTTCGCGCGCAACCGTCCCGCGGTCATGGGCCTTGGCATCCTGATCGCGATCCTTGTGATGGCGATCACCGCGCCGCTTGTGTTTCCCGCCGATCCGTTCAGCCTGGCGGGCCAGTCGATGTCGCCGCCGGGCGAGAACGGCTTTCTTCTGGGCAGCGATTCGCTGGGCCGTGATGTGGCTTCGGGCATCGCCCACGGCGCCAAGACATCGTTGCTGATCGGTCTGCTGGCCACCATGGTCGCGGTGTTCGTCGGGGTCATCATGGGCGCACTGGCGGGGTATTACGGCGGGGTGATCGACAACCTGCTGATGCGCACCACCGAAATGTTCCAGACGATCCCGTCGTTCCTGTTCGCGATCCTGCTGGTGGCGATCATGAAACCGTCCATCGAAAGCATCGTGATCGCCATCGCCGTCGTGTCCTGGCCCGCCGTCGCGCGGCTGGTGCGCGGAGAGTTCCTGAGCCTCAGGAACCGCGAGTTCGTGCAGGCCTGCCACACGCTGGGGATGGGCGACATCCGCATCATGCTGGGCGAGATCCTGCCCAACTGCCTGTCGCCGATCATCGTCATCGGCTCGCTCATGGTGGCCACGGCGATCCTGATCGAAAGCGGTCTGGCGTTCCTTGGTCTCGGTGATCCCAACATAATGTCCTGGGGGTTCCAGATCGGCGCCGGGCGCACGCTGCTGCGCTCGGCATGGTGGGTCTGCACGTTTCCGGGCATCGCGATCCTGCTGACGGTGCTGGCGATCAACCTCGTGGGCGAGGGGCTGAACGACGCGCTGAACCCGCGCCTGAGGGACCGCACATGACCCCGCTTCTGGACATCCGCGATCTGCATGTCGCGCTGCCCGCCGGGGGACAGAGGCAATACGCCGTGCAGGCGGCGAACCTGCATCTGGAGCCCAACGAGATCCTGTGCGTGGTGGGCGAATCCGGCTCCGGCAAATCCCTGACCGCGCGTGCCGTGATGGGGTTGCTGCCCCGCCCCCATGTGCGGATTGAAAAGGGTCAGGTAAATTTTCTGGGCGAGGATCTGGCGACCGTCAGCGAGGCGCGGATGCGGCAGATCCGCGGCTCGGAAATTTCGATGATCTTCCAGGAACCGATGACCGCCCTGAACCCGGTGATGACCATCGGCGTGCAGATCGACGAGGTATTCCGCTTTCACAACAGGATGCCCGGGCGCGAGCGGCGCGAACGCGCGCTTTCGCTGCTGCACGATGTCCAGCTGCCCGATCCCGAACAGGCGTTGGGGGCCTATCCGCACCAGTTGTCGGGCGGCCAGCGCCAGCGCGCGATGATCGCCATGGCGCTGGCGCTGGACCCCAAGATCCTGATCGCCGACGAACCGACAACCGCGCTGGACGTGACCACCCAGGCCCAGGTGCTGCAACTGATCAAGCGGATGCAGGCGTCGCACGGCACCGGCGTGCTGTTCATCACCCACGATTTCGGCGTGGTCGCCGACATCGCCGACCGGGTGGCAGTGATGCAAAACGGGCTGGTGGTGGAAACCGGCACCACCGAGGACGTACTGCGCCGCCCGGCTCATCCCTATACCCAGGCCCTGATGGCGGCGGTGCCCAGCCTTGTTCCGCGCGCCGCGCGACCACGCTCGCCCGAAACCGTGCTGCGAATCGAGGGGCTGACCAAGACCTATCGCGGCGGCGGCGGGCTGTTTGGCGGCAAGACCCGGGTGGTCCATGCCGCAAGACAGGTGACATTCGATCTGACCCGGGGCGAAACCCTTGGGATCGTGGGTGAATCCGGATCCGGGAAATCCACCGTCGCGCGTTGCATCGTGCGTCTGACCGATGCCGAATCGGGTCATATCCTGCTGGGCGACACCGATCTGCGCCCGCT
>JBGTLJ010000465.1:0-5681 GCA_041744175.1 Oceaniglobus sp.
GCTGATCTGGCGGAGATCATGGGAAACGCGGCGGCAGGCCGAGATGGCTGTCTTAGAATACAGCAACGGGCTCTATGACCCGCGACGCTGTCACTCATCACTGGGCGGGAAAAGTCCCGTCACTTTCGAACGGAAGGTGGCTTAAACGACCTTGGAGCGGCACGAAAACGGGACATGACCAAAGAGTTCGCCGACGCGTCGGGTCGAGACGCCGATCCAGGCCTCCTAGAGCGAGCCTTGTCCGCCATTGGTCCGAGGACAATGGAGATCGCGACAGCGCCTTCTCGGACGTCCGCCGCGGCTCCAGAAAGCTGGGGAAGTCACTTGCCTGTCGCAGCGTCGGGACCCGCAGGTTCAGCATGCCCAGCCGGGTGCCGAGCGGTCGGTCGCGGTAGCCGTTGCGATAGGTGATCCGCACCTCGGCGCGCTCGTGACGCCCGGCACCTATCACACCCTCCACGTCGGTCTCCATGATCAGTTGCAAAACCGCCTCGGCGACGGTGCGAAGAATGTCTCCCTCGTCGTGCTTCTCCAGAAGCTCGGACAGGGGCATGGTGGTCCTGGTCATCGGGGGCTCCGTTCGATGGTTGGGAAAGTCCCCAAACTCCACGGCCGTCTTGCACCTCGATGGCCGCCTGCCGGAGCGCGATGCCAAACAGGACCTTGATCATGAGGCAGGCGTGAATGGCCGCATCACTGAAGGACGGTTGACGGCCACCTCTGCCAGCCAGTGCAACCTCCCACACCATCGCCGGATCAAACCGGACGGTCAGAAAACCACGCTGGAATCACACAGTGACTCCTGAGCAGTCTTTGCGCGACAAGGCCCATCGAGCCCATACCGGCGTACCCGCAAAAATGGGCTGTAGATCCATCTGGAGATCATTCTCGCAAGTCTTGAAAGACACGAAGCATCTGCACCGCGCCACCTGTCGAAACGGTGTGAGCAAGCCGTATGCGGTATGTATCAAGGCGCGGTCGGCCGACAGCGCCCATGTCATGAACCGTCGAACAACACCAACGAGAATGTGCTGATTGAACAGTCGCTTAATGGTCCGCGACTTCGGCGGCAGCAGAGATGGTTAACAGACCACTCGAGATCCGTCTGGTCAGGACATGCAATGCATTTTCCTCAGCGAGCAAACATGACCCTTGAATCAGTCGATTGCAGAAATCCCTTCAATTGAAGGTGACCTAGACTGCAGTCTTGCGACTTTCGTCGAGATAAATCTCGCGAAGGCGACTTGCCACGTGACCGACAGCGCCGGTGCCGATGGGGGCGCCATCCATTTCAACGACCGGCATCACGAACATCGAAGCCGAAGTGATAAATGCTTCATCGGCATTCTTCGCCTCTTTAAGCGAAAAGGGTCGCTCCTCGACTTCCATCTGCGCTTCGCGTGCGAACCGAAGGACCGCTGCGCGGGTAATCCCATGAAGTATCTCATGGCCCAGGTTCCGGGTGACGATCTTGCCGTTCTTGACGATATAGGCGTTGTTGCTGGTGCCCTCGGTCACCATCCCGTCCTCGACCATCCAGGCATCATGGGCACCAGCAGCCCTTGCCATCATCTTGCCCATGGACGGATACAAAAGCTGCACTGTCTTGATATCGCGACGGCCCCAGCGTTCATCCGCAATGCTGATGATCTTCATGCCGGTCTTTGCCATAGGGTTATTGTCGAGACCGGGTTTTGCCTGAGTGAATAGTACGATGGTACTGGGCGTGCCTTCGGCCGGGTATGCAAAGTCACGGTCGGCCACGCCACGGGTGATCTGAAGATATACCAACCCGTCATCGATGTCGTTCAGGCGAACCAACTCGCGGTGTACGGCAAGCAGATCGTCCTTGCTGATCGGATTGGCCATATCCAACTCGCTCAGCGACCTTGCCAGTCGCATTGCATGCCCATCGAAATCAAGCAGTTTGCCACCGAGTACGCTGGTTACTTCATAGACACCATCGGCGAACAGGAATCCGCGGTCAAAGACCGAAACTTTGGCCTGATCCTCGGGGATATAATCGCCGTTGAGATATACGGTGCGGGTCATGGGCTTCTCCAGCAGCGGTGCCAGCCTGTGGTGGGCGCGGCGGGCGACCCTGTCAATACCCGTCCATGGCGCGCAGATACCCATGGCGCAATCGGGCGACAGAGAAGCTGTGTCCGCCATCGAACAGACAGATCTCCAGCCGCTTGCCGACAACGTTCTCGGCCTCGGTGCAGGTCATGTCACCCGGTGCGGCCACGCCCTCAGCCGTCGGCTCGTATCCGCCATACTCGGCGTACATTTCCATCGCCTCGGCCACATTGCCTTGCCGGGTCGGGCCGATGACGCGGCCTTGCAGAGGCACCGTGGCGTCCTCGGTACCATGGATATGGACTATGTTCGTCGGCGGGGTGGTGCAGGTTTCTGCTACAGGCGCCCAGAAGGTGCCCGACATCGGGATGAAGCCGGAAAACCGATCGGACATGCCGCAGGCCATGGTCCATGTCATCATGCCCCCCGCGGAAAAGCCGGTGAAAGCCAATTTCTGCTCGTCAAGCGCCATCCTTGTGGCCGCATCCGACAGGACCGCTTCGACGTAGTCGTATTCGCGTGCGGTCTGTTGCCCGGGTTCGCGTGGGCGGTGCGCAAGGCTCCAGTCGTCTTCTTTGGATTTCAAGGCGATCAACGCAATGCCCAGGTCGTCGGCAAGTCTGCGCAGGGACATGTTTCGCATCGCCCCGGCTGCGGTGCCGCGGTAACCATGAGCAAACAGCAAGGCACCGACAGGCGCGTCGCCGATCCCCTCAGGTACATAAAGCCGGTATGTCCGCTCGCCGATCACGCAGTCGGTATCGGGGCCACAGGCCAGTACAGGCGTTGCCAAAAAGGCGGTGCATAGAAACAGGATCAGACGCATGTCAGGCCTTTCCATCGAAATTTTGCTGACCGTGAACGCCTGGAGACCGGATGGCCAGTCACCTGAGCGTGAGACGGGAACGCGTGTGCATTTTGACCAGGCCCGGCCCATGACTGATATGAAATCAAGCACCTGTGACGCGCGGCAAGATCCAGGCGCACACCCCATGCGATCAGCCCCAGAGGGCCGCGCTTGATGGATGAACCCCGGCGGAATCAAAACGCAAGGGATCATCTGGATCCTCGGCGAGGAGAAGCGGACCATCCAGATCCGTGAACTCTGCCCCCTGTGCTAGCAGGACCGCCGGTGCCATGGCAAGCGAAGTGCCCACCATGCAGCCGACCATGATCCCAAATCTTTGTGCGCGCGCGGCATCGCGCAGCAGCAATGCCTCGGTCAGTCCGCCGGTCTTGTCGAGCTTGATGTTGATCATGTCATACTTTCCCGAGAGGCCGGGCAAGGACGCACGGTCATGGCAGGATTCGTCGGCGCAGACCGGCAAGGGACGCGCGATCTCACCCAACATGCCGTCGGTACCGACTGGCATCGGCTGTTCCACCAGCTTCACACCCATCCTCATCAGGTGCGGGGCAAGTTCCGAATAGACCTCCGCACTCCACCCCTCGTTGGCATCCACGATGATCGCCGCATCCGGCGCGCACCGCCTCCAGCCGGGACATGTCATCCGGTGTCCCGAGTTTTATCATGAGGATCGGGCGTCTGGCATGTCGGACTGCTGCCATTCGCATCTTTTCCGGTGTGTCGAGCGACAGGGTGAAGGCAGTGATTTCCGGGCCAGGCACAGGCAGCCCGGCCAGATCCCAGACCCGTCTGCCGGAGCGCTTGGCCTCGATATCCCACAACGCGCTGTCCATGGCGAACCTTCCGGCGCCTGGTCTCATGGTTTGCTGCAACTTGGCGCGGTCGATCTTTTCGGGCAAGGCATCGATCTGTGCCGTGACCGAATCGAGCGTTTCGCCAAAGCGCGAATAGGGCACGCATTCGCCCCAGCCCCTATGGGTGCCGTCATCCAGATGGACGGTTAGAACTCGTGCTTCGGTACGCGACCCGCGCGAGATGGTGAAGGCTTCGGCAAGGCAAAAGGTATCTTGGGTGACTGTGCGCTTCATGGCTGATGCCTCACGTGATCTCTGCGTATTTTTCTCCATGACATATCGCCGCCGATTGCTCGACGCCGGGCGGCGAACCCCGGGTCAGATTGCGACAAGCGCAATTAGCAGATTGGCGGTGTCAAAGTGGTAGGGATCGGTCGCGGGCAGGTCCATGCGCGTTTCAGGGTCCTCGAACAGGCAAAGCGCCTTCTCCTCGTCCAGCGTCCTGGAGTTGATCGCGACGCCGATCATCTGCACGCGCGGGTTGGCGATCTGCGCGATCGGCAGGGCCATGTCGGGCAACGATTGCAGCGAAGGTAATCCATGATCGGGCAAAACGCGCATTTGGGGGCAGTTGGCAGATCACGATGGCATCAAGCTGGCCGCCGTGGATCAGCGCCATGGTAATGCAGGAGTAAGAGACGTGGAACAGGCTGCCCTTTGCGCGGTACCCGTCCAGTCGCAACTGGCCGGCGGCGACAGCGGGGTTCCCGTCGACGATCCTTGCGCCACCCTGGAGGCAAAGGCATCGGGCGAATCGCCTAGGAACATCAGATAGGACGTCTGTAACATGCGGGCGGTCATTTGCATGGGTTTTGGGACGCTATGACCGGACCCGGCGCAAGTTTGTCCCGTTTGTCCGGCTGGGTCGCCACATGCAGAAAGCCTGTTGGCGATACAGGCACCGAAGACGGGGTGGAATGGACACGCCATGTCAGACCCCCAGAAACCGCGCCCTGACGCCATCGTCCAGATCAGCCATCATGCCTGTCCAGACGCTTTTGCCACGTTCGAGCACGCAGGCGCGGTCGGCCACCCCGGCAAGTTCCCGCAACGATTTGTCCACCACCAGGATCGCCAGCCCGGTATCGCGCTTGAGGTACCGTATCACGCGCCAGATTTCTTCCCGAACCAGCGGCGCGAGACCCTCTGTCGCCTCATCGAGGATCAGAAGCCGGGGGTTGGTCATCAAGGCGCGTGCAATGGCCAACATCTGTTGCTCGCCGCCCGAAAGCGATCCGGCCACCTGTCCCCGCCGTTCGGCCAGCCGGGGGAACAACGCCTCGATCCGGGCAATGTCCCACGGCCCCGGACGCGCGGCGGCGGTCAGGTTTTCGACCACGCTCAGCGGTGCGAAACACCGCCTCCCCTCTGGCACCAGACCGATGCCCAGCCGGGCCACGCGGTGGATCGGCAGCGCCAGCAGGTCGCGCCCGTCGAACTTCATCGTGCCGCCTGCCGATACCATTCGGCAGATCGCCTTGATCGCCGTCGTCTTGCCCATGCCGTTGCGTCCGAGAAGGGCCAGCACCTCACCCTCTGCAACCTGGAACGATACATCGAACAGCGCGGGCACGTCCCCATAGCGCGCGGTCACATGTTCAAGCCGAAGCAGCGTCATCGGGCATCGCCCAGATAGGCGCGGCGCACCTCGGGGTCGGCGCGTATCTCGGCCACCGTCCCTGTCGCGATCACGCTGCCGTAGACCAGCACCGAAATGCGATCGGCCAGCGCGAACACTGCGTCCATGTCGTGTTCAACCAGCAGGATCGGGGCATTATCGCGCAAACCGTCCAGCAGGGCGGTCAGATCGCGTGTTCCGGAGGTGCCCAACCCCGCCATGGGTTCGTCCATGACGAATGCCTTCGGGTTTAGGGTCAGTG
>JBGTLJ010000466.1:0-1964 GCA_041744175.1 Oceaniglobus sp.
GTCGGGCGGCTGGTCTACGAACGCATGGCCGAAACCCCGGACGGACTTTATGGCGCTGACCTTGCATCGAATTATCAGGGTCAGGGCCTGAAGCTGTCGAAACACTTCAGGCCCTGAGTTGCGCAGGCTCAGGCGGTGGCCAGTGGCTGCGCCGCAGCGGCAGACGTCTGGTCATCGGTCGCCGCGAAATAGCGTTTACCGGCGCCCTGGATACTGGCGAATGCATCCTCGGCCATGAAGCCCGAGATGAAGGCGACGAAGGCAACGGTATAGGGGCTGAGTTCCAGCGACGCCGCCCCATCGGTGCCCTGTGCCAGCGCCAGCATGCCGGCCCCGGAAAACAGGAAGATCGCCATCGCGGCGGCAATCCCCTCGCCCACCGACACCAGCAGGCTGGACATGCTTGCCTCGCCGCCGCCGCGCAGGATGGTGCGCGAAAACGCCACCACCGCGCCAAGGCCGCCCGCCGCGATCGTCACCAACAGCGTCAGAAAGATCGTCGGGAACCCCACCAGCATGTAGGGAATCCCCCAGAAGATGTGCTTGATCCCGCCGATCCGCGCGCGCTCGGGCGAATTGGGGCCGATCTCTTTCTTCAACACGGTCAGTTCCTCGAGAAACCCTGTCATCTGGCTTTCAGGCCAGACCCGCGCCGCCTCATGCCGGTCACGGGCCCGTTCGTTCGTCATCTGACGCAGATCCAGATCGGCAAGCGTGCGATCCATTGCAACCATCCGGTCGGATGCGGCGATCAGCAGTGCCTGAACGCTCGCCGCCCGATCCGCTGACAGTCCGGGGGTCAGGTCAAGCTCGGGTGCCAGTTCCATGAGCTGACCCACCTGCACCACCGCCGGAACATCCGACGGCGAAATGACGGCACGCACCTTGATGGCCGCGTCTTCGGAAAACAGGTCGATGACACCGCGCATCTCCGACAGCGACACCAGAGCCGCATGCTGCCTGTCGCCCTCGACCACCGTGCGTTCGATGGCGACCTGATCCAGTTCTTCCAGCGCGACGGAAATCAGTTCGTCGATTTCGCTCAATTGCGCCTGAGTGGCGGTGATCGCTTCGTTCAGGGCGTCTTCGCGCCGCGTCAAATGAAAGAGCCCGTCGAGATCCGGCGCGTCTGGGTTCAGCGCCCGCGCCTCTGTATTCCAGGCGGTCCGTGTCATGTAGCTGGCAAAGCCGCCGAAGACGGCGGTGACGAACACCCCGTAAAGCGCGATCACCAGAACGCCAAGCCCGACGCCGCTGGACCAGCGGCCGGCCATTCCCAATGTTGTCGAACCAAGCATGCGCATCACCTATTCTGAAAGTTTCGATCAAATGGATGCAATGATCCTGCACCAGACGGCCAGATCCACCTATGGGGGTTAACCTTACCTTTGGTCACTCAATTGACGAGGGATCAGTCGGGGATCGTGCGAGGTGAGAGTGCGGCACGCGCCGGACCTAGGGTTCCTCGGGCGCGAACATGTCGCCCTGCTCCTGCGCATCGCCGTCCTCGGGCGTTTCGGAATCGGGTGCAGGCCGGTTTTCCAGCAGACCGGCGGCGCGCAGTTCCTTCAGCCCGGGAAGATCGCGCGCCGATTCCAGCGCAAAATGGTCCAGAAACGTCTGGGTGACGACGAACGTCACCGGGCGGCCCGGTGTCATCCGACGCCGCCCGATGCGGATCCAGTCCAGCTCCATCAGCTGGTCGATGGTGCCACGCGACACCGACACGCCGCGTATCTCCTCGATCTCGGCGCGGGTGACCGGCTGGTGATAGGCGGTGATGGCAAGGGTTTCGATGGCGGCGCGCGACAGCTTGCGCAGTTCCACGGTTTCCTTCTGCATCAGGAATCCGAGATCGGGCGCGGTGCGGATCGCCCATGCCTCACCGACCCGCACCACCTGGACGCCGCGCCCGACGTAGCGGCGGCGCAGCAGGTCCAGCGCCTGCGCCGCATCGCTGCCGT
>JBGTLJ010000467.1:0-5112 GCA_041744175.1 Oceaniglobus sp.
GGATTGCGGGTGGGTCCGCCATAGACCGCCGCTTCGGTCACCGGGCCGACACCGCCCTCTGGGGCCGTGGTGCGCCCGAAGGTCACGACGCCGGTGGCGCGCATCCGCGAAAAGATCGCGCTGTCATAGGTATATGCGGTGTCGCGCAGGAGGTTCGACCCGTTGTGCGAGGGGAAATCCACCGCCTCTGCCCCCAGATCCTTGAGCAGGAACGGCACGCCCCGGAACGGCCCGTCGGGCAGCCCGGCACGGATCGCGCGGCGCGCCGCATCCTCCTGCATCAGCACGACGGCGTTGAGTTTGGGGTTCAGAGCGGCGACCCGCGCCAGCGCCATGTCCAGAAGTTCGCCGGGCGATGCGTCGCCCGAGGCAACCCGTCCGGCAAGTGCCGTCGCGTCGTCGGCCATGTGCGTGGTCATGTCGGTCAGCCCTTTCGTTGCGTCGGCAATCCGTGCGGTTGCGTGCCGGGGATCCATCGCTGTCGTCAACAGATACGACTGTGCAGCGGATGCCAATGGCCAGGATCGCAAAAGCCCGGACGGCATGGCATTTCTACCGGCGCTCCTGCACCGATGCCTACCCGCCGATGCCACGTATACCGCCTCAATCGACGTCCTGACTGCGCTCGATACCGTTCGGGCAAACCCAAACGATCATGGCTTCCTCTGCCTCCGTTAGAACGGTCGAACGCGGCTCTCTCGGCCCAGTCTTGCGGTCTTCGACGGTCGCCCGCTTTCGCCACTTCGCAACCGTCTTAGGATTGATGCCCAGCTCTTCGCTCAACTGCGCGAGAGAAGCTTTCGATCGCTGTATTGCAGCTCTGACGGCGTGCGTGGTCGTGGCGCTCCCGTGACGAACTTGTCCCATAATGCTTCCTTCCAAGCCTGCGAAAGGATCACACCATCAAACCGTGAGATCAAACACCTAGGTAATTTGGGCCCGACCGTGGATTGTGTGGTCCTTCAGCACGGTCGATCCGGCAGATGGGATCCCGCTTGCCCCGCTCCGATTGCGGGTGATGTCGTCCTGTACATGGATCGGTCTGCGTGATGCAGGGTGTCGTCGGTGCGGCATGTGCAGCGTGACCTTGGCGAACCGGTGACATGGAAGGCCGGTGACGAGCATCACGTCACGTGCCGGAAGACCGGCGGTCAGATCCTGATTGTCGGGCAGGAGAGGGCAGGCGGATGGAGCACGGCGTTCTGGCGCCGCACAGTCCGGTCTTGATCCAACCCGGCGGCGACGACCCGGTCTTTCCAACCCGACCGCCAATCCGGTGCGCGCTTTCATTTCCGGGGCCGGTTCGATCAATCGGACCGGCGCACACGGATACGACGTGTCTCGCACCCGGCTTTGGGTCAGTCATCCGCAATGATTTATTTTTCGATCTGGTCGGGCTGAGAGGATTCGAACCTCCGACCCCCTGCTCCCGAAGCAGGTGCGCTACCAGGCTGCGCTACAGCCCGACCTTGGGTGCGGGGTAGAGGGGTTTGCGCTCTTTGGCAAGAGCCTCGTATCCCGGCGGAATGCGGGTGGCACGCTCGCGCAGCAGGGCGCTGATCCGGGCCGGCGCGCCGGTTTCCCTGGGGGATTTGTTTTCCAGCACCGGCGTGAACCGCGACACGCCGCCCGTGGTCTCGCGCAGCACGATGTAGAGCCCGCTGAGGATGATGATCGCGGCCCCCGTCACTGTCAGGACATCTGGCAGCTCATCGAAGAACAGGATGCCGTAGCCTGCCGCCCAGAGGATCTGGGAATACTGCATCGGCGCCACGATTGCCGCGTCGCCGGCCCGGTAGGCCGCGATCATGATCAGCCCCGCGATGAAGCCGAGGATCGCGATGGTCGCCGTCAGCCCCAGATGTTCGATCCCCATGGGGCGGTAGACGAACGGCAGGATGCAGGCCATCACGACAAAATTCGTGACCATGGGATAGAGCATGAGCGCGGCGCTGCGTTCGTCGCGGCCGATCTTGCGCACCACCACCGAGGCTGTCGCGCTGCCCACCGCCGCCGCCAGTGCCGCGAGATGGCCCAGCGACAGCGCTGATGTGCCGGGGCGCAGCACCACGAACACCCCAAGCAGGCCCAGCACGATCGCCGCCCAGCGGTGCACCCCCACAGGTTCCTTCAGGATCGGGATCGACAGGATCGTGATCAGCATCGGCGAGGCGAACAGGATCGCATAGGTCTGGGCCAGCGGCAGGACGGAAAAGGCGTAGAAACCTGAAAATCCCGTCAGCACCGAGGCCCCGGTGCGCAGGGCCGTCCACCACGGATGAACGGGGCGCAGATTGCCCGGTGTCGTGTCGCGCATCAGCATCACGGTCGCCAGCGGAAAGCTGAACAGCACCGAGAAAAAGATGATCTGGAACGGAGAGTAGAGGCCGCCCATTACCTTGACGACGACATCGTGGGTGGCGAAGACCCCGAACGCCATCAGCGCGAGCAGCGCGCCCCTGATGTTGGATCTGGCTGTATCGGTCATCCGGCTCGCTTTCGATGCGACCCTGTTCTGCCAGATGCGGCGTGCGGTCAAGTGGGGCAATGGAACACCCAGGTCCGCAACCGTGTTCGATTCGGACATGTCGCTGGATTAAAGCTGCCCGATGACCCACCTGTTGCCGTTCGTCCACACCGCCGCTGCGCTTGCGGTGGTGATCGTGCTGATCCGTATCGTCGGGCTGCGCAGCCTGTCGAAGATGTCGGGGTTCGATCTCGTCACCACCATCGCTTCGGGGTCGGTTCTGGCGTCGGCGATCACCGCTTCGGGCGACACTGCCAGTGTGGCGCTGATCGGACTGGCGGCGCTGTTTGCGTTGCAGTGGCTGCTGTCCGCGACGCGGATGGCCTCTGCATCGGTTCGTGGCGGTCTGGACAACGAGCCGCTTCTTCTGATGGAGGACGGGCAGATGTTGGAGAGCAATCTGGCCCGTGCCCAGGTGGCGCGATCGGATGTCTATGCCAAACTGCGCGAGGCGAACGCGCTGGATCTGTCGCAGGTCCGGGCGGTGGTGATGGAAAGCACCGGCGACATCAGCGTTCTGCACGGCCCGCCCGGGCACCGCATCAGCGACGAGATCATGAATGGTGTCCGGCGCTAATAGCGCGACCCTCGATCACGGCGCACGGCGGCTGACGTCGCGCCTGACGTGGTAACCGGCGGTTCGCCCGCCGATCCCGGGGCTATAGGCTGGCGTCCAGCGCGGCGATCACGGCACTGCCCATTTCAGTTGTGCTGGCGGAGGTGCCGCCGCCGGACTGCATCAGATCGGCGGTGCGCACACCGTCGGCCAGCACCTTTTGCACGGCCTTTTCCACACGCGTCGCCTCGTCCCCTAGATCGAAGGAATAGCGCAGCGCCATGGCAAAGCTGAGAATACAGGCACAAGGGTTGGCCATGCCGGTGCCCGCGATGTCCGGCGCAGAGCCGTGGACGGGTTCGTACAGCGCCTTGGGCCGTCCGTTTTCCATGGGCAGGCCAAGGCTGGCCGAGGGCAGCATCCCGAGCGAGCCGGTCAGCATCGCGGCGAGATCCGACAGCAGGTCGCCGAACAGGTTGTCGGTGACGATCACGTCGAACTGCTTGGGCCAGCGGGTCAGCTGCATCGCGCCGGCATCGGCGTACATGTGCGACAGGTCCACATCGGGATATTCGGCGGCGTGGATTTCGGTGACCACATCGCGCCAGAGCACGCCGGATTCCATCACATTGGCCTTTTCCATCGAACAGACCTTGTTGCCTCTCTTGCGCGCCAGCTCGAACGCCGAACGGGCGACGCGGGCGATTTCGGATTCGGTATAGCGCTGGGTGTTGATGCCGACCCTTTCGTTGCCTTCCCTGAACACACCGCGCGGTTCGCCGAAATAGACGCCGGAGGTCAGTTCGCGCACGATCATGATGTCGAGCCCCGCCACAATGTCCTTTTTCATGGAGGAAAATTCCGCAAGGGCATCGAAACATTGTGCCGGGCGCAGATTGGCGAACAGGTCCATTTCCGTGCGCAGGCGCAAAAGGCCGCGTTCGGGTTTCAGGCTGAAATCGAGGGTGTCGTATTTCGGCCCGCCGACGGCCCCGAGCAGCACGGCGTCGGCTTCCTGCGCACGGGCCATGGTGTCGTCGTGCAGCGGAGTGCCGTGGGCGTCATAGGCCGCACCGCCCACCAGATCCTCGGTCACATCGAAGGTCAGGTCGCACTTTTGCGCGAACCAGTCGATGACGCGCCGCACCTCGGCCATGACCTCGGGGCCGATTCCGTCGCCGGGCAGGATCAGGAGGGAGGGGTTGGGCATCGGGTGCTCCTTGCAATTCTGTCGCAGCGGCGTATCCCCATCCCCATAGCGGGTCAAGCGACGTGACCCGGGCCCGCCCAACCGCATGAAGGACACCAGATGCTTATTCCCGGCCAGATCGTCCCGACCCTGAACCTGCCCCGCGTCGGGGGCGGCGTCATGGATCTTCACCAGGATCTCGGCGCGAAGGGTGCGTTGTTGATCGTCTATCGCGGGCTCCATTGTCCCCTGTGCATCAAGCAGTTGACAGCGGTGGCCGTGCGGCTGGACGAGTTCGCGGCGCTGGATGTGGCGGTGCTGGCGGTCAGTGTCGATACCGCCGAAAAGGCCGCGGAATTTGTCGAAAAGGCCAGTTGCGGAGCGGTCACGGTGGGGCATTCGCTGCCGGCGCGGGCGGCGCGCGACGACTGGGGGCTGTGGATCTCGTCGGCGCGGGCGGGCACCAGGGAGCCGAAGTTCTTTGCCGAGCCGGGGCTGTTCCTGATCAACGGCGACGCCACGTTGCAGACCGCGTGGATCCAGTCGGCGCCGTTCGCGCGCCCGACGCTGGACGACGTGCTGGCCTGCATCGCGTTCCAGCAGGAAAAGCAGTACCCGCCGCGTGGCACGTTCGACGGTGATGTGACGGGCTGAACGGGGCGGCGGAATCCCGTATGAAACGCGTATGAAACCTGTAGGAGGGCGCGCGCGGCGCATTATCGCCCCCGGCAGGGACTTTCGGCGAGGATGCGCCGGAGCATGGAATGCGTGCCGGAGTCAGTCAGCGATGGTCAGATCGGCCCAGACCAGCCGGTGGCGGGACGCGCCGTTGCCGCCTTC
>JBGTLJ010000468.1:0-5583 GCA_041744175.1 Oceaniglobus sp.
CGCCGGTTTTCAGCCCCCCAAGGCGCTGGCGCGTCGCCGCGTCAGCGCGCCATGGCCCGCACGAACGCCGGGCGGGCGCTCAGCCGGTCCATGTAGGCGCGGAACCTGTCGTTTTCGAGTGGAAATTTCGCGCCGATCGCCCATCCGCCGCAATGGGCTGCGATGATGTCGGGGATCGTCATCGTGTCGCCCATCAGGAACGGTCCGTCGCCCAGCCGGACGGTCAACGCGTCTATGGCGGCGGCGAATTCGACCTTCAGCGACGTCTTGATGTCCGGCAGGCGCAGCGGTTCCGGCAGTACGAAGCTGTGGCGCGCGGCCATCCAGAGGTTCGAATCGAGCTCGTCCAAGATCATCTGCGTCAGACCGTCCTGTCGCGCGCGCTCCAGCGTGCCGGCAGGATGGGTGAACTGTCCGTGGCGGTCGGCGAGGTAGGTGAGGATCGCCGTGCTGTCGGTGACCGCGGTGCCATCGACCAGCAGCACGGGGATCTTGCCCGTCGCATTGTGGGCGAGGACCTCTGCGCTGCGCGGGGCGGCGGGTATGTGGTCGAACGGCACGCCCAGTTCCTCAAGCAGCCACAGCGGGCGAAGCGCGCGGGATTTCACCACGCCGATCAGTGTGTACATCAGTGTTTTCCCATTATGGCGAGGCGGATCAGCGTGCGTTCCATCACCGCCATCTGCGGCGCGCGCGCCGAGGACCGCAGCGCGAGGTCGGTGTCGGTGAGCAGGGTCAGCGCCTGTTCCAGCCTCCGCACGCCCCATGCGCGCGCCTGCCCCTCAAGAGTGCGGGAGCGGGGATGCCAGACGCGGGCGCCGACGGCAAGACCATGCAGGGTGCGGAAGTGGCGCCCGGCGCCGATGCACAGCGACACGGCGGTCACTCCCTGACCCTGCAGACGGTTCAGCAGCGGGCCGATCCGCCCGGACTGGCCACCGGCGACGATATCGAACATGTCGTCCAGCGCCGCCTCTGTCGACAGGGGCGCGCAGGCGGTGACGTCATGTGCGGTGAGGGGTGTCGCGTCGTTTAGTTTGTAGAGCGCGACCTTTTCCAGCGTCTGGCGGAAATCGCCGGGGTCGAGCGCGCGCGCCAGATCGCCAAGGGTGTCGCGGGCATCCGGGGTGATGTCGTTGAGGCCGGCGGCGGCGAGGTCGGCCGCGATTTCCTGCGTAGTGGGCGGTGTGTCGTAGATCGCGATGGCCACGGCGGCGGAGTGTTTTTCGAACAGCTTGAGGATCGGACTGGTCTTCTTGAGGTTGCCTGCGGTGACGACGATTGTGGCATCGCCGGTTTTCCAGTCGGTCAGCGCATGGGTGAGCGCGTCGACGGTGAAGTGGTTGGCATCCTCGACGAAGGCGACCCTCTGGCCGGGAAAAAACCCCTGCGCCTTGATCGCATCCCCCAGCAGGGCGGGCTGGCTGCGCAGATCGCCTGCGGTCAGCCGGGTCAGGCGCATTTCGGCGTCGCCGTCCGGGCCGACCAGCGCGGAGATCAGCGCCTGCCGTTTCAGCGCCACGCGCATGGCATCTTCGCCGTAGAGCAGCGCTCCGGGGCGGGTGGCATCGGGTTTCTTCAGGTATGCCGTGGCCTTTTCGCCGGTCAGGATCACGGGCGCGGTCCGTTCGCGCAACAGATCGCCCGGGTCACCCCGGGCCGGGGGATCGTATCCGCGGCACCTTCGGCTTGGGTCATCCGCGCGATGACCGCAAAATTTCTCGTTCGCCTCAGTCCGGCAAAAGCAGTCATTCGCGCCGGTCCGGCAGCCGTCTTCACTTGCACCAGTCCGGCAAGTTTCTTCATTTGCGCCATTCCGGCGCGGTGGCAATCAGCCGGGCGACAAGCTGATCGGCAAGGATCGTCATCAGCCGTTCGCGCGCGTCGCGTTCGGCCGACAGCACCGATACCGTGTTGCCGGCGATCGAGCCGCGGGTGTTGTCAAAGACCGGGGCGGAATAGCCGGTGAAGGTCCGCTCTGTCCCGTCGGCAACAATGGTGTCGGTGGCGGTGTCGCGCAGGACCCAGGTCAGTTCGCCCCGGATGCGATAGCGTGTGATGTCCTGGGCTGGCGTTATCCCAAGACCGTCGGTGCCCAGCGCGATACTGGCCGAAAGGGTGTAATCGGCGCTGGTGGCAACACCAAGACGTTCCTCAAGGCGGCGCACGAGGTAGTAACCTTCGGCGTCGATGGGCTCGTCGATGGAGATGCTGCCCTGTAGACCGGCTGCCGCGCCGCGTGGGCCATAGGCGGGGGTGAAGCCGCAGGCCGGCAGCGCGGCAAGGGCAAGCAGGAATGTGCGGCGGCGCAGGGTGCTTGAGGGCGCTCCGGCGCCAGACGGCGAGGCGTCGTCCATCCGTGATCCCGTTCGCGGGTCGGCGGCACATTCCGGACGAACGCCAGCGCCTGGACTCATGTCCGAAGGCGGGGATCGCCCATGCCGATAGGCCCTACCCAAAGGAACCCCGGGCATCGCCCGAACCGCTGCCACGTCGAACCGTTGGTGCGCCTTCGGCAAAACGCAGACGATATTACCCGCCCAATTGTCCTGGCGATGCCCTTCGTGTCTGGCGTCATCCGCCCGGGGAAGAGAAGCGTTATCAAACCACCACATTGACGATCCGTCCGGGCACCACGATGATCTTTTTCGGCACCGCACCGCCCGTCAGCGCGCGTTTCACCGCGTCGGTCTGCATCACCAGCCTTTCCACCGCATCCTTGGGAAGATCGCGCGGCACGACGATTTCGGCCCGACGCTTGCCGTTGATCTGGATCGGCAGCGTCACCTCGTCATCCACCAGCATGGCCGGGTCGGCGACGGGCCATGGGGCATTGGCGATGAGGCCGGTACCGCCCAGATGTGCCCAAAGCTCTTCGGCCAGATGCGGGGTCATCGGCGACATGAGGTGCGCGAGGGTGCGGGCGGCTTGCAGTTTTGCCGCGCGGCCCGCCTGCGATTTGGCCAGCGTGGCGGTGAAGGCGTAAAGCCGGGCGACCGAAGTGTTGAAGCCGAAGCTTTCGATGCCCATGGTCACGTCGTGGATCGCCTTGTGAATCTCGCGCAGCAGGTCCTGATCGCCGGTGCCGGCCTCCGGCGCGTCGGGCGCTTCGGTCACAATGCGCCAGACCCGGGCGAGGTGTTTGCTTGCCGCCTCGGCCCCGCTCGCGGTCCATTCCACGTCGCGTTCCGGCGGGCTGTCGGACAGCACGAACCAGCGCGCGGTGTCGGCGCCGTACTGGCGGATGATGTCCGCCGGATCGACAACGTTCTTCTTGGATTTGGACATCTTGGCGGAGGGGATGACCGTTACCTTTCGGCCATCACTCTTCAGAAAAGTTTCGCCGTCTCTATGTTCGATTTCTTCTGGCAAATGATAGTGGCGTGACGTCCCGCTCGAAATGTGGGTTGTTACACCATCGACTGTTATTTGCGAGGAAGGCCAGTCAATTTCTGTCTGATAGATCTCATGGGTCACCATTCCCTGCGTGAACAGGGCGTCGAAGGGTTCTACAGCGGCGGCGGGCAGGTGGCCGCAGGCGTGCATGGCGCGGGCGAAGAACCGGGAATAGAGCAGGTGCAGGATCGCGTGTTCGACCCCGCCGATGTACTGGTCGACGTTCATCCAGTAGGCGGCGTCCGCGGCCACGGTGGGCGTCGCCGCATGGGGCGCGGTGAAGCGGGCAAAGTACCACGACGAGTCGACGAAGGTGTCCATCGTGTCGGTTTCGCGCTGGGCCGTGGCGCCGCACCTCGGGCAGTCAACGTCGCGCCATGTGGGGTGCCAGTTCAGCGGGTTGCCGGGGCGGTCGAACGTGACATCCTCGGGCAGTTTCACCGGCAGGTTCTCTTTCCGCTCGGCCACCACGCCGCAAGTTTCGCAATGGATCACCGGGATCGGGCAGCCCCAGTAGCGTTGCCGCGACAGGCCCCAGTCGCGCAGCCGGTATTTGGTGACGCCGCGCCCGACGCCCTTTGATTCGCAAAACTCGATGGCGGCGTCGATGGCGGCGGTGCCGGTCTGTTCGGTGTCGCCCGCGAAGCCACGGACATAGATGACGGGGTCAGTCTTGGGCGGCACGTAGGCATCGCCGCCGTCTTCGGGCAGCGACATGCCGTCATCGGTGGCCGGGGCATAGGTGGAAATGACGGGCAGGTCGTACTTGCGGGCGAAGTCCAGATCGCGCTGGTCGTGCGCCGGGCAGCCGAATATCGCGCCGGTGCCGTAATCCATCAGGATGAAGTTGGCGACATAGACCGGCAGTTCCCATGCGGTGTCGAACGGGTGGCGGACGCGCAACCCGGTGTCGAAACCCTTTTTCTCGGCCTTCTCCATTTCCTCTTCGGCGGTGCCCATCTTGCGGCACTCTGCGTTGAAGGCGGCGAGGTCCGGGCTGTCCTTTTCCAGCGCCTTTGCCAGCGGGTGATCGGGCGATATGCCGACGAACGACGCGCCCAGCATGGTGTCCGGGCGGGTGGTATAGACCTCGACCCGGTCGTGCCCCTGCGGCCCGTCGATCAGCGAGAACGCGAATTGCAGGCCGCGGGATTTGCCGATCCAGTTCCTCTGCATCAGCTTGACCTTGTCGGGCCAGTTGTCGAGCCCGTCGAGCGCGGCCAGCAGATCCTCGGAATAGTCGGATATCTTGAAGAACCACTGGGTCAGCTCGCGGCGTTCCACGGTGGCGCCGGACCGCCAGCCCTTGCCGTCCTCGACCTGTTCGTTGGCCAGAACGGTCATGTCCACCGGATCCCAGTTCACGACGGCGTTCTTGCGGTAGACCAGCCCGCGCTCCATGAAGTCGATGAACATGGCCTGCTGCTGGCCATAGTATTCGGGATCGCATGTGGCGAATTCGCGGCTCCAGTCCAGCGACAGGCCAAGGTGAGAGAACTGTTGCTTCATGCTGGCGATGTTGGCGTAGGTCCACGCACCGGGATGCACCTTTTTCTCCATCGCGGCATTTTCGGCGGGCAGGCCGAACGCGTCCCAGCCCATCGGGTGCAGCACCGCGTGGCCGGTGGAGAGCTTGTAGCGCGCGATCACGTCGCCCATGGTGTAGTTGCGCACGTGGCCGATGTGCAGGTTGCCGGAAGGATAGGGAAACATTTCGAGCACGTAGTATTTCGGCCTGGACTCGTCGCGCGTGGCGGTGAAGGTTCCCGCGGTTTCCCAGGCCTGCTGCCATTTCGGTTCGATTGCGGCGGCATCGTAGCGGGACATCGGCGTGGACCTTCATTGGCTGGCGTTGACCGGCGTAGACTGGCATCGGGGCAGGCCGTTGTTAAAGGCCATGCAACCCTGTCCTGATATGGCGCTGTCGGCGATTGGTCCAGTGGGCAGACGTGGTGATTGACGGCAGTGGCTGTGACGTCCTCGACGGACTGGCGGCGGGATACGACGCCGTCGCGACCGAGCAGACGATCTGGTGCTCGATCACTCCGTTCGGCCTCACGGGCCCGTGGCGGAGCCGGAGGTCCAACGACCTCGTGAGCATGGCGCTCGGCGGCATCGCAATGATGAATGGCTACGACGACCACTCACTCCCACCGATCCGGCCAGACGGCGACCACTCGCTGTTCA
>JBGTLJ010000469.1:0-2716 GCA_041744175.1 Oceaniglobus sp.
GGCGCCGCCGCCCGCGATCCGGCCCAGCGCGCTGTCGGCAACGAACGTGCCCGACCCCGGACGCCCCTCGATCAGACCGCCCAATTGCAGATCGCCATAGACCTTGCTGACCGTCATCGGCGCCACACCCGCCTGCCGGGCCAGATCGCGCACCGACGGCAAACGATCGCCCGCCGCCAGCGCACCGAAGGCAATCTCATGCTCGATCGCGCCCTTCAGCTGCTGGCGCACGGAAATTGCCGATGTACGGTCAAGATGGATGCGCATGGTCACGTCTGTCTAGGTGTATATGTAAAGTGTCACGATTCTCGCCGGACGCCCGTCATCTGGCCGAAGATTAGGCGAAATGCGGATGTAAATCCAGAACACTGTAACATTGACTTGATGACCCGCCCGTGAAACGTTTTACTGAAACATAACGCCATCCACAGCCCGGGAGATATCGAAATGAAGTTCTCGTCCATTGCCGCGTTGTCGGCCGTCCTTCTGATCGGCGGACTGACCGACCTGTCCGCCCAGGATCGTGGCGGCGTCATGACCTATGGCCGCTACACCGACAGCCTGTTTCTCGATCCGGTCCTCAACGACGCCAACGTCGACATCTGGATCATGGCCAACATCTACGACACCCTGATCTTTCCCACAGAGGACGGTCTCGGCCTGCAACCGGGCCTCGCGACAGAGTGGAGCGTGAACGACGCCGGCGACATGGTTTCGCTGACCCTGCGCGAGGGGGTGAAATTCTCCGACGGAACCCCGATGACCGCCGAAGATGTGGTCTGGTCGCTCGAGCGTGCCATGAATCCGGACAACGGCATCTGGAACTTTCTTCTCGCCTCGGTCGATACCGTCACTTCCCCCGATCCGCAGACCATCGAACTGGCGTTGAAATATCCGGATCCGACGATCCTCGCCGCGCTCAGCGTGTTCAACGCGGCGGTGATGCCCAAGGCCGCGTTCGAGGCGATGGAAGGCGAAACCGACCAGGCCAAGGCCGAGGAATTCGCCAAGAACCCCATCGGCACCGGCCCGTTCATGCTGGAAAGCTGGGATCGCGGCGCCAAGATGACGCTGGTCAAGAACCCCAACTACTGGGACGACGGCGCCGATGGCGAACCGCTGCCCTATCTGGACGGGCTGACGTTCGAGGTGATCCCGGACGACGCGACCCGCATCCTGAAGCTTCAGGCAGGCGATCTGGACGGGGCCGAATTCATCCCATTCGCCCGCGTCGCGGAGCTCGAGGCAGACCCCGACATCAACATGGAGCTGTTCCCCGGCACCCGGGTATCCGACATCATCCTCAACGTGCGCCCCGAACTCGGCGGGCAGCCGAACCCACTGTCGGACGAAAAGGTGCGCGAGGCGATGAACTACGCCACCAACAAGGAGGCGCTGGTGCAGGTCGTGACCTACGGCGTCGGCAAACCGCTGTCGTCCTTCATGTCCTCGACCACGCCGATGCATTCCGGTGACGGGCCACTCTATCCCTACGACCTCGAAAAGGCCAAATCGCTGATGGCGGAGTCTGGCTATCCCGACGGGTTCCAGACCAGCATCCTCACCATCGCCGGAAACCAGGACGATCTGGGCGTCGCCACGGCCCTGCAACAGATGTGGGGCGCCATCGGGATCGACCTCGAGATCAAGCAGATGGAC
The DNA here is from genome assembly GCA_041744175.1 of Oceaniglobus sp. Classification (GTDB taxonomy): domain Bacteria; phylum Pseudomonadota; class Alphaproteobacteria; order Rhodobacterales; family Rhodobacteraceae; genus Oceaniglobus. The sequence continues at coordinate 1,660 of JBGTLJ010000469.1, forward strand.
AACGCCTCGCGCACCGAGGTGTACCGCGATGGCACCTTCACCATGCGCACGGGCGGCTGGACCAACGACATTTCCGACCCGAGCCAGATCACGTCCTATTTCGCCTACAGCCCAACCATCGACGCGCTTCATTCGGGCTGGAAGAACGAAGAGGTCGATCAGCTTTTCGAGGCGTCGCAAAAGGAAATGGACGTGGCCAGGCGCACCGAACAGTTCGCGCGCATCCAGGAAATCTTCAACGCGACGGGGCCTACCATCCCGACCTACGAAACCCCTTATCCGGTGGCCCTGCGCAGCTACGTCAAGGGGTTCTACCAGATCCCGCTGGGCAACAACATCTTCCGCGAAACCTATCTCGAAAAGTGATCGCGGCCTTCGGCGCCAATACGGGGGCGGCCCGCCCGCCCCCGTATTGCCTGTTCCAGCCCGAACCTGCACAACAGGAGAAGCGATAAGTGCAACTGGCCTCGTTCATCGCCCGCCGCCTGCTGCAACTGATCCCCACCCTCCTTTTCATCCTCATCGTGGTCTTTACCCTCGTGCGGCTGCTGCCCGGCGATCCGGCCAGCGCGATCCTGGGCGACCGGGCGCTGGACGCCGATGTTGAACGCATCAACCGCGACCTCGGGCTCGACCGGTCGCTGCCGGTGCAGTTCGCGGTGTTCGTGAAATCCGTGGCGACGGGCGATCTGGGCAATTCCATCCATCTGAGGGTCCCGGTGTCGGACCTGATCGCCACCCGTCTGCCGATCACCATGATGCTCACGCTGATGGCGGCGCTGATCGCCGTGGCGCTGTCGGTGCCGCTGGCCTTCGTCGCGGCGCTGCGTCGGGGCGAGGCGCCCGATGCCATGGTGCGCGGCGCCTTCCAGATCGGACTGTCGATGCCGGTGTTCTACCTCGGGCTGATCCTGCTGACGGTGTTCGGCGCCGGTCTGGGCTGGTTTCCCGTCGGCGGCTACGGCGACGGGTTCCTCGATCACCTCTACCACCTGTTCCTGCCCGCCGTCACGCTGGCGCTCAGCCTCTCGGCGATCCTGATGCGCAACCTGCGCGC
>JBGTLJ010000470.1:0-4386 GCA_041744175.1 Oceaniglobus sp.
CTCGACCTGGGCCGAGAGATACTCCACCGTCGCCTCGGTGATGCGGTCGATGAGCGCGGCGAAGGTCGCGCGGTCGGCGGCCTTCAGCGCATGGGCCGGGCCCTGATCCCTGGTGCCGCGGCCGGCGATCATGTAGGTCGCCACCGTCCATGGCGCCCCCGCGAAGCCGATCAGCGCAACGTCCGGCGGCAGCTCGCGCGAAAGGATGCGCACCGTCTCGTAAACCGGCGCCAGATGGTCGTGGATCGCATCGGCGGGCTTCAGCGCGTCGAACCCGGCGCGTCCGGTGATCGTGCTGAGCCGCGGCCCCTCGCCGGTCACGAACCACAGATCGGCGCCGAGGGCGTCGGGAACCAGCAGGATGTCGGCAAACAGGATCGCCGCGTCGAACCCGAAGCGGCGGATCGGCTGCAGCGTCACCTCGGCCGCCAGATCCGGGGTATAGCACAGCGACAGGAAATCCCCGGCCTCGGCCCGAGTCGCCATGTATTCCGGCAGATACCGCCCCGCCTGCCGCATCATCCAGGCCGGCGGCGTGGCCAGCGTTTCGCCCGCCAGCGCGCGCAGCAGTGTCTTTCCGGCCATCCCGTCCCCCGTCCGTTTGCCCCGTGGTGGTCGTGTCAGGGTGGCCGATTGTCAAGCCGGTTTCACCTGGACTGGATCGCCGCCCGCTTTCGGTTGTCAGTGCGGATCGACGGCGATACTCATCTGCCATGACACAGCATCGCCCCAGCCCCGCCCGCCCCCTGAAGATCGGCACCCGGGGCTCGCCCCTTGCCCTCGCCCAGGCCCATGAAACCCGCGCGCGGCTGGGCATGGCGTTCGATCTGCCGCATGATGCGTTCGAGATCGTGGTGATTTCCACCATGGGAGACCGAGTGCAGGACCGCGCGCTGAAAGAGATCGGCGGCAAGGGCCTGTTCACCCGCGAGATCGAGGCGGACCTGCTGGCGGGCAACATCGACATCGCCGTGCATTCCATGAAGGACATGCCGGTGGACCAGCCTGCGGGTTTGACCATCGACTGCTATCTGCCGCGCGAGGACGTGCGCGATGCGCTGATCTCTCTGGGCGGCGGCGATCTGGGCAGGCTGGAACAGGGCGCGACAGTCGGCACATCTTCCCTGAGGCGCAAGGCCCAGCTTCTGAACCGGCGGCCGGATCTGCGGGTGATCGAATTTCGCGGCAACGTCCAGACCCGGCTGAAAAAGCTGGCCGACGGGGTGGCGGCGGCGACGTTTCTTGCCATGGCAGGGCTGTCGCGGCTGAAGATGGATGATGTGCCGCGCATGGCGATGGCCGAGGATGCGATGCTGCCCGCCGTCGCCCAGGGTGCCATCGGCATCGAACGGCGCGACGGTGACAGCCGCGTCGCCGCGCTTCTGGAGGCGATCCACGACACGCCCACGGGCCACAGGCTGGCGGCGGAACGCGCGTTCCTCGCCGCGCTGGACGGGTCATGCGAAACCCCAATTGCCGGTTTGGCAGAGCTGAGCGGCGGAACCATGCGCCTGCGCGGCGAGATTTTGCGCACCGACGGTTCAGAGTGTCTGGCGGACGAGACCGGCGGCGCGACAGAGGATGGCCCGGACATGGGCCGCGCGCTTGCCGCCGGTCTTTTGGCCCGCGCGGGCGCCGGGTTCTTCGACTGGCGGACAGACTAGCAACCACCCGGGTTGCGGGCGTTTCCTTCGATCCATCCAGCAAGAACCCGTCAGCCGGTGACGCCCGGCGCGTCAGCATCGGGCAGGACCTTGCCGGGGTTCATGATGCCGCCCGGATCGAGCGCGGCCTTGATGCGCCGCATCACGTCGAGTGCGACCGGATCCTTGCGCCGCGCCATGGTGCTGCGCTTGGACAGTCCGATCCCGTGTTCGGCGGAAAAGCTGCCGGCGAACTGCGCCACTACGCCCTCGATCGCCTCGACGATCTCGTCCGAGCGCACCGCCCCGCCCGGGGTCGGCCACATGGTCAGGTGCACGTTGCCGTCGCCCAGATGCGCCACCACCATCAAACGTCCCCCGGAATCTATGTTGAGGAACGCCGCCTCCGCATCGCCCAGAAACGCCTCTACCCGGTCCAGCGGCACCGCCACATCCATCACCAGCGCCGGACCGCGCGACACCGAAAGCTCGCCCGCATCCTCGCGCCGCGCCCACATCTCGGCCCGCTGCGCCTCGCTCCGCGCCACCACGGCGTCCAGCACCGCGCCGTCCTCCATCATCCCCGCCAGCGTGTCCTCCAGCAGCGTCACGATGGGCAGCGTGCCGTCCTCGGCCACTTTGGCATCCCGGGCGGCGGTGGCACCGATCTCGATCATCACGTTGACTTCATATCGCTTGCCAAACGGCGCCCGGGCATCGGGCTTGACCGCCAGATGCCGCTCCACATAGCTTGCGGGCATATATTCAAAGGCCTCCACGGCGCCGCCCGTGGCCGATTGCAACCTGTTGAGCAGGGTCAGTGCATCCCCCAGCGACGGCAGCGCCACCATCGCCGTGGCATAGGCCGCCGGCATCGGCTGAAGCCGCAGGACGGCGGCGGTGATGATCCCCAGCGTGCCCTCCGCGCCGATGAACAGATCCCGCAAATCGAACCCGGAATTGTCCTTCCTGAGTTCGCTCATCAGGTTCAGGACCTCGCCCGTGGGCAGCACCACCTCGATCCCGAGAACCTGTTCGCGGGTGTTGCCAAACCGCACGACGTTGGAGCCGCCCGCATTGGTGGAAAGTATCCCGCCAATCAGCGCCGACCCCCGCGCGCCCAGCGTCACCGGAAAGACAAGCCCGTGGGCGGCGACCGCATCGTGCAGGTTCGACAGGATCACCCCGGCCTCGACGATTGCCGTGCGCGCCGCCGCTCTCACCTCGCGGATCTTGCGCATCCGGTCCATCGACAGCACTAACTGTCCCGCCCCGTGCGCACCGCCCGCCAGACCAGTGTTGCCCGACACCGGCACCACCGGCGTGCGGGTGCGATGGGCCAGCGCCATGATCGCGCTGACCTCTACGGTGCATGCGGGTCGCAGCACCGCCATCGGCTGACCCTTGTATGCGCCGGTCCAGTCACGTGCCCAAGGCACGCAATCGGCCCCGGTCAGCACATGGTCCGAGCCGATCAGATCCCGCAATTCGTCGATGATACTGATCGTGTTACCCCCGCGCCCAGACGCCACATTGTTTCCCGCGCCTGCGCGCTTGACCAGCCCTAATCCATCCCGCTTCGCGCGATCAGATCGAGCACGAAAGGCCCGAGGTCCGCAACGATCAGTTCCACGCCTTTTGCGTTCGGATGGATGCCGTCCCCCTGCAGGTATTCCGCCCGTGCCGCGCGTCTGTCGGCGATCGCCTCAAGCGGCGCAAGGAAGCTTGGCGCATAGAGAACGTCGTATTCGGCCGCCAGATCCGGGAACATCGCATCGAACGCTTGCTTGAAATCCGGGCCGTAGTTGCCCGGAGAGATCATGCCGACCAAAAGGACGGGAACGTCGCGATCCCTGGCCTTGGCCAAAATTGCATCAAGATTCGCCCGGCTTGCCGCGGGATCGATGCCGCGCAACAGGTCGTTGCCGCCCAGCGCGACGATCATCGCGTCCACCTCGGGCGTCAGGGTCCATTCGACCCGCGCCAGCCCCCCCGCCGTGGTGTCGCCGGAAACGCCGGCATTCAGCACCCGGGCATCGGCCCCCTGACTGGCCAGCCAGGCATCCAGTTGCGGCACGAACCCGTCGCCCGCAGGCAGGCCATAGCCCTGCGTCAGACTGTCGCCCAGGGCCGCGACCGTGACCTGCTCTGCAGATGCAGGCGATATCGCGGCCACCGCCACCAGCGCCGCCGCACCGGCAAACTTGCGCATCCGACGCGCCGCACCATATCCAAGGCAGGCCGCCCGCGAGGATATCGACGCCATGCAGAACTCCATTTTGTCGCTCAGCGACATTTCGCTTTCCCTGGACGGCAACGCCGGGCGGGTGGATATCCTGAACGGGATCAGTCTGGATGTCGCCAAGGGCGAAACCGTCGGGCTGGTGGGTCCTTCTGGATCGGGCAAGTCGTCTCTCCTCATGCTGATGGGCGGGCTCGACCGCGCCACCTCTGGCCGGGTGCGGGTCTTGGGTCAGGACATCACCGACATGAACGAGGATGCGCTGGCCCGGTTCCGCCGACAACATATGGGGGTTGTGTTCCAGTCCTTCCACCTCATTCCGACAATGACGGCACTGGAAAACGTCGCGACGCCTCTGGAACTGGCGGGCGCAGAGGATGCGTTCGAGAGGGCGGAGGCGGAACTTGCCGCCGTCGGCCTTGGATCGCGATCCGGCCACTATCCGTCCCAGATGTCAGGCGGCGAACAGCAGCGCGTCGCGCTGGCCCGCGCCGCAGCACC
>JBGTLJ010000471.1:0-3767 GCA_041744175.1 Oceaniglobus sp.
CGACATCGGTGACAGCGCCTCTGCGGCCAGATCGACCCCCGCGGCGCGCAGCAGCGTGGCCACACGATCGAAGGCTTCGGCCTGATCGTCGGAAAAAGTGATCTCAGCGTGCGTGGTGGCGGGCGCGGACATGGCCGGGACCATAGGCCCGCAGGTTCCGCTTGCCCAGACGCATCACGCCGCGAGAACCAGCCTGCCGTCGCCGAACGCCCGCTGATACCATAGCGTGGACATTTCATCCGACAGGCCCGCCTTGCGCAGCAGCCCCGTGCGCAGATCGTCGGTATAGGACCAGAGGCCGGCACAGATCGCCGAACGCCCTGCACCGTCCTGACCCAGCACCGCCGGAGGCCAGCCAAGGCGTCCGTAGATCCGCAGCATCCGCGCGTCGAACACGCCCACGGCATGAGACAGGCCAAGGTTCAGGCCGACCTCGAGCCCGCCAAGCATGAGTGCGGCCGAAACTGTCGGCGCGGCGCCCGGAGCGAGGCAGAACCGCGTGCATTCCCAGATCCGGCTGTTGCGGATCGGACCTTGGGCCAGGAGATGGGAAAAATGTTCCTCGATCATCGTGCGGCCCTGGGTCGGCAGATAGCGCAGCGAACCGCCATGCGTGCCGTCGGGCCGTTCCCAGATCACATAAAGCGGGTTCAGGGGGTCGTACTGGTCCCGCTCGTGGCCGTTTTCGTCGACGTTGATTTCCCATTTCAGCCGGTCGCAGAACTGGGCGGCACGATCGGCGAACATGCTGTCGCGCAGGCGGGAATAACGGTTCAGGGCATTGCCATACAGGTACCGGATCATCGTGCTTTCCTCTGCAGATATGTGCAGGGAAAGGATTGACCGAGCGGTGGTTAACGCCCGCTAACCTTAGCGTTCGCCGTTTGTTTCAAACGCGATCCGTTCTGTTAACCTTCAGACGATGAGCAGTCCGCAGGCCAGTGCGCGTGCCACGGCATGGGTGGTGTTCGCCGCCCCCAGTTTGAAACGGGCGCTTTCGATATAGACGCGCAACGTGTGCTCCGAGATCGACAGCTGATCCGCCGCCTGGGCACGGTTCATGCCGCACGCGAGAAGGGTCAGCGCGTCCACCTCCCGCGGGGACAGCTTCTTGGGTGCGACCTGATCGCTGCCGCGTTCGATCTCCAGCGCCTTCTGGTTCACGAAATGCGCCAGCAGGATCAGATCGGGCAGATGTTCGTCGCTGAAGGATTTCCATTCGGTGTCAGTGGCGCGGTGGTTGACCGAAAACAGCGCGAACTGGCCGCTGGGGCCGCGGATCGGAACGCTGTAGCCCTGGTTGCCGATGCCGTTGTCGCCCGCCTCGCCGCGAAACAGTCGTGTCGCCTTGGGCGTCCAGTCGAGCTGTTTCCAGTCCACGGGGTGAAACCGGCGATAGCAACCCTGGACGACAGGATCGAGGCGCATGTAGTCCTGGCTCAGATAGTGTTTCACCCATGCGGCGTCATAGGTCAGGGCGGCATACTGTTCGCCCGTGGAATTGACCGAATGATAGACGATATGTTCGACCTCGAACTGGTCGCGAAGCTCGAAGATGACCTTGTTCAGCTCTTCAAGCGTCTTCACCGCATCCAATCGTTCGATGAATCGTTCTCGCTTGAGCCGCATGCATCCCAATCAGGGCCGGAGCCCGCGCTTCGCTTGATGCCAGATCCCGTGCCGCGACAGCGGCGGCCTGGTCAAGCTGTGCCGCCAGGGCCGTGAGATCATTTCTGGAGGCAAACTGTTTGAGGTCAGCCAGCACATCAAGTATCCAGTCGTTCGCCATCACAGACTCTCCAATCCAATCATTAACGAAGCGTTAAGACAACCATAGCATGTAGGCAGAACACCTTCATATTCACGAATTTCCACTCCCCAAATATGGCGAGGGGCTGACTCCCAGCGGATTGTAATCAAATGATCCTGATCGGGCAGCCACTGATTCGCATCGGTCTGGGCCCATCGGCAGGGCGCCCGAATGCGACGGTTGGACTGTCAGTTTCGCATCCTGGCCTCGATCGCATCCTCGAAGGTGCGCAATCCGGTCCGCGGCGCCTGTACCAGCACCGCCATGTTTCCCGGCTTGTGTTCGTTGCGGCGCATCTTGACGTGGGCCTGCGGGATCTGATCCCACGCGAACACCTCTGACATGCAGGGATCCAGCCGACGCTCGATCATCAGCCGGTTTGCCGCCGACGCCTGTTTGAGATGCGCGAAATGGCTGCCCTGCACACGTTTCTGGTGCATCCAGAGATATCGCGCGTCCAGTGTCAGGTTGAACCCGCTGGTGCCCGCGCAGATCACCACCATGCCCCCCTTGCGGACCACGAACACCGAAACCGGGAACGTGGCCTCACCGGGATGCTCGAACACCATGTCGACGTTCACGCCCTTGCCGGTGATATCCCAGATCGCCTTGCCGAACTTCCTGACCTCGGCGAACCAGACCTTGTAGGCGTCGCTGTTGACTGTGGGCATCTGGCCCCAGCAGCCGAAATCCTTGCGATTCAGCACGCCCCTGGCACCCAGCGACATCACGAAATCACGCTTGTCCTCGTCGGAGATCACCCCGATGGCATTGGCGCCGGCGGTATTGATCAGCTGGATTGCATAGGACCCGAGGCCTCCCGACGCGCCCCAGACCAGCACGTTCTGCCCGGGTTTCAGATCGTGAGGCTCGTGCCCGAACAGCATCCTGTACGCGGTGGCAAGCGTCAGCGTGTAACAGGCCGATTCTTCCCACGTCAAATGGCGCGGGCGCGGCATCAGCTGTTGCGCCTGCACGGTGGTGAACTGCGCAAAGCTGCCGTCCGGCGTTTCGTATCCCCAGATCCGCTGGGATGTGGAAAACATTGGATCGCCGCCGTTGCATTCCTCGTCGTCGCCATCGTCCTGATTGCAATGGATCACCACCTCGTCGCCGACGCGCCAGCGGGTGACTTTGTCGCCGACCGCCCAGACGATGCCCGATGCATCGGACCCCGCGATGTGATAGTCGGCCTTGTGGACATCGAACGGTGAGATCGGCACGCCAAGACCGGCCCACACCCCGTTGTAGTTCACGCCGGCGGCCATCACCAGCACGCAGACCTCATGGCTGTCGGGTCGTTTGACGTCCACAACCTCAAGCTGGAACGACGTGTCAGGCTCGCCGTGGCGGTCGCGGCGGATTGCCCAGGCATGCATCCGGGCGGGCAGATGGCCCAGCGGCGGCATATCCCCGACGTCGTAGAGGTCCTTCGCTTCGGCGTCATAGGCCAGTGGAGTCGTGTCAGCGTCCAAAGCCATCATGGCCCGTCCCCTCATCATTTGCGCCGCAGTGCAGAATCAAGGCGGCCCCGCTATTCCGAATATGCGGCAGACGGTAATTTTGCAACGGACGGAGGTTCAGTTTTGTAATTTTATGTCTCTGAAACCGGTTCTGGCATGTCACTGTCCTTCAAGGCGGCATCGAATGTAAGGTGATGGGCAACCGATGCCGCATAGAAATCGACAAGCGCATGTTGGCCTTCGGCGATGCGGATGCCCCCGGCGGCGGTCTCGACAAACCCGCGCAGATGCAACGCAGCCAGCGGATCCGCCTGGCCGGGCGGACTGGTGATGTCGGCCCTTTGCTGCATCAGACCGCGCAACCGCGACATCTCGGCCAGAAGGGCCGCGGGTTCCATCGGCCCCGTTGCGCGCGAAAGGGCAAGACAGGCCAGCGGCACCGGCAGGACGGGAACCGCTGCCCGGAGCCGCGCCATCAGCGCGTCGGCTAGAGC
>JBGTLJ010000472.1:0-2876 GCA_041744175.1 Oceaniglobus sp.
CCGCCCGGCGGCGCCGCTTCGGCCCGGCATCGGTCTGGCGTCCTGGCGGCATCGGGTTGTGAGCGCCGGCCGCGCAGCCTACATCTTCGGCACACTCCCCTTTCGCCGCCGACCCGACAGCGGGATGGCGGCGTCGGCATGAAAGAGTCCGCACATGGCATCAGCCGCCGAAACGATGGCCGCGAACATGAGCTGGGGCGCCTTTGGCAAGGCGACCGAGCTTCGCGCCCGCATCCTGTTCACGCTCGGGCTGCTGATCGTCTACCGGCTGGGCACCTACATCCCGGTGCCGGGCATCGACGGCGCCCAGTTGCAGGCGTTCATGTCCGAGGCCGCGACCGGCATCGGCGGCATCCTGAACATGTTCACCGGCGGCGCGATCAGCCGCATGGGCATCTTCGCGCTGGGCATCATGCCCTACATCAGCGCATCGATCATCGTGCAGTTGATGACCGCGATGGTGCCGCAGCTCGAGTCGCTGAAGAAGGAAGGCGAGGCCGGCCGCAAGAAAATCAACCAGTATACCCGCTACGGCACGGTGTTCCTGGCGACGTTCCAGGCCTACGGTCTGGCGGTCAGCCTCGAGGCGGGCGATCTGGTGACCGATCCGGGGCTGTATTTCCGCGCCGCCTGCGTCATCACGCTGGTCGGCGGCACGATGTTCCTGATGTGGCTGGGCGAACAGATCACCCAGCGCGGCATCGGCAACGGCATCTCGCTGATCATCTTCGTCGGCATCATCGCCGAGGTTCCGCGCGCGCTGGCGCAGTTCTTCGTCTCGGGTCGCTCGGGCGCGGTGCCTGTGGCGGTGATCCTGGGCGTCATCGTCATGGTGATCCTGGTCATCACCTTCGTGGTGTTCATGGAGCGCGCGCTGCGCAAGATCCACATCCAGTATCCGCGCCGGCAGATGGGCATGAAGACCTACGACGCCGGTTCGTCGCACCTGCCGATCAAGGTGAACCCGGCCGGCGTCATTCCTGCGATCTTCGCCTCGTCGCTGCTGCTGCTGCCGACGACGCTGGCCACGTTCAGCGGACAGCAGACCGGGCCGGTGATGTCCACGGTGCTGGCCTATTTCGGCCCCGGACAGCCGCTGTATCTGCTGTTCTTCGGCGGCATGATCGTGTTCTTCACCTATTTCTACACCGCCAACGTGGCGTTCAAATCCGAAGACGTGGCGGAGAACCTGAAGAACCAGTCCGGCTTCATCCCCGGGATCCGGCCCGGCAAGCGGACCGAGGAATACCTCGACTACGTCGTCGCCAGATTGCTGGTGCTGGGGTCGGCCTATCTGGCGGCGGTCTGCCTGCTGCCCGAGATCCTGCGCGACCAGTTCGCGGTGCCGTTCTACTTCGGCGGCACCTCGGTGCTGATCGTGGTCAGCGTCACCATGGACACCATTCAACAGGTGCAGTCGCATATGCTGGCGCACCAGTACGAGGGCCTGATCGAGAGATCCCAGTTGCGCGGCAAGCGGCGCGGCACCAAGGGATCCACGTCAGCACCGGCTCGCGGAACGCCCCGCGGGACCGCCAGGGGAGGCGCGCGCCGATGAACATCATACTGCTCGGCCCACCGGGGGCCGGGAAGGGCACGCAAGCCCGCCGTCTGGTCGAGACGCGCGGAATGACGCAGCTGTCGACCGGCGACATGCTGCGCGACGCCCGGTCCAGCGCATCGCCGCTGGGTCACCGGGTGGCCGAGGTGATGGATCGGGGCGAGTTCGTCAGCGACGAGATCGTCATCGGCCTGATCGACGAGAAGATGCAGGCCGACAACGGCAACGGCTTCATCTTCGACGGATTTCCGCGCACCCTGGCGCAGGCCGATGCGCTGGGCGACCTGCTGGCGCGGCGCGGCGAGGATCTGAACGCGGTGATCCAGCTCGATGTGGACGATGCCATGCTGGTCAGCCGCATCGCCGGCCGTTCGGTCTGCGGCAATTGCGGCGAGGTCTACAACGACACCACCAAGCCGCAGCCCGAGAACGGCAAATGCGCGGTCTGCGGCAGCACCGATTTTCACCGCCGCGCCGACGACACCGCCGAGGCGCTGAAGACCCGGCTGATGGAATACTACAAGAAGACGTCGACCCTGATCGGCTATTACCACTGCAAGGGCGACCTGCGCGTGGTCGATGCACTGGCCCCGATCGAGGAGGTCGAGGATACGATCGCCCGCATCCTGAACGGGCACTGACGCCGCGTCGTCGTCCCGGTGTCAAGGATGGCGACGAACGCCCTTGACTGCGGGTGCCAACGCTCGTAACCCCACCCATCCTTCGATGGAATCGTTGCCATGCGGTTAACGCGCTGCGTGGCATCGTCATGTCAGCCAAGGCCCTCGGCGCCATCGCGCCGGGCCTTGTTGTGAAAAAAGGGCCTGGAATCACGGGCCCGCAACGAAAAGGAAATCGACGCTTTGGCACGTATTGCCGGGGTCAACATCCCCACCGCCAAACGGGTGCCCGTCGCCCTTACCTATATCACCGGCATCGGACCGTCGGCCGCCCGCAGCATCTGCGCCGCCACCAACATCGACCTGTCGCGCCGGGTGAACGAACTGAGCGACGCCGAGGTCCTGTCGGTGCGCGAATATATCGACGCGAACCTGACGGTCGAGGGCGATCTGCGCCGCGAGACGCAGATGAACATCAAGCGGCTGATGGATCTGGGCTGCTATCGCGGCCTGCGCCATCGCCGCAACCTGCCGGTGCGCGGTCAGCGGACGCACACCAACGCGCGGACCCGCAAGGGCCCGGCGAAGGCCATCGCCGGCAAGAAGAAGTAGGGGCAGCAATAATGGCACAAGCACCCCGTCGCGGGACCAAGAAGAAGGTCTCGAAGAACATCGCCGCCGGCGTCGCGCACGTG
>JBGTLJ010000473.1:0-2176 GCA_041744175.1 Oceaniglobus sp.
CCGGCCCATGATCAGCGCGCCGCCCAGGGTTTCGCGCTGGAAGAACGCCAGATCCTCCGGCGCGCGCCATGGGATCGTTCCGTCCCGCCCGATCGCGCCGTTGCGCGCCCGCGCGACGATCAGGGTGATCATACCGCCACCGGCGCGCGGATCGCCGGGTCCGGGTGATAGCCGGTGATGGCGACATCGTCGAAGGTGAAATCGAAGATCGACGAAACGTCGCGCGCGAAGGTCAGGTGCGGCAACGGTTTCGGATCGCGCGCCAGCAGGGTTTCCACCTGATCCATGTGGTTGGAATAGATGTGCGCATCGCCGATGGTGTGGATGAAATCGCCGGGCTCGAACCCGGTGACATGTGCCAGCATGTGCAGCAGCAGCGCGTATGACGCGATGTTGAACGGCACGCCGAGGAACATGTCGGCGGACCGCTGATAGAGTTGCAGGTGCAGCCTGCCCCCTAGGATGCGCACCTGCCAGAGCGTGTGGCACGGCGGCAGGGCCATCTGCGCCACCTCTCCGGGGTTCCAGGCCGACACGATCAGACGGCGGCTGTCTGGGGTTGCGCGGATGTTGTCCACCAGTTCGGCGATCTGGTCCACATGGCGCGCCTTGAGCGTCGGGCCCTCGCGGTCCAGCGCCGGAAACCGCCGCCACTGCGCGCCGTAGACCGGGCCCAGATCGCCGTTCGCATCGGCCCAGTCGTCCCAGATCGACACGCCGTTGTCCTTGAGGTAGCGGATGTTGGTGTCGCCCGACAGGAACCACAGCAGTTCATGGACGATGGATTTCAGGTGCAGCCTCTTGGTGGTGAGCAAGGGGAATCCGTCGGCCATGGCATAGCGGCACTGCATCCCGAAGCTCGACAGGGTGCCGGTGCCGGTGCGGTCGCCCGATGCGACGCCGGTTGCCAGGATCTGCCTCAGCGCATCGTGATACTGTCGCATGTCGCGTGACCCTCTCATCTGTGCCGACAGGACTATCGCCATCCGACCGCCGCGCCAAGATCGCATGACCGGACTGATATGGGGAATGGTGCGCTCTTTCCACAACCTGTCCGGAAACATGGAAGCGGCCCGCTTTACCTTGACTTGCAATCCCCCGCGACGGAGCGTCGGGCAAAACCGACGCAACAGGCAGGCCGCGATGATCAGACAGCTTTGGACGGCGGGCGCGTTCGGCGCACTGTGCGCGTGCGGCGGCGGCGAGTTCCTGTTCCCCGAGCCCGGCGACACGGACACGCCACCGGCGACGGCGGCATCGACCTATTCGCTTCAAGTGAACAAGCTGGACTATGATGCCGAGGCGGATCAGGTGGTGGTCAACAACCTGCCCTTCGACGGCCCGGACGGCGTCTATGAGCGCGTCGCGGCGCGCACCGAGGTGGACGGGTTCGGCGTCTATACCAGCCTGCGGACCGCCGAGACCGGACAGCGACAATACTTTGCCGTGTTCCGCCGGACCGAAAACGCCGATGTGGCGGCGATCGGAACGCCTGACTATCAGGGATTCGGGTTCGGCGGCACGGCCACGACCCGTCGCAACGGGTCAACGCTGGTCCCGAACGAGGGCGAATACGTGTATACCGGGCTTTATGGCGGCGTGCGCACGTTCGATGAGGGTGGCGGGCTGGAACTGGTCAGGGGCGATGTTCTTCTGGAGGTCGATATCAGGGATTTCGACGACACCGGCGCCGTCGAGGGCCGGGTGACCAACCGCACCGGATACAGCATCGATGGCGTGCCGCTGCGCCCGATGCCGACGATCATCTTCGCCACCACATCGATAGATGCCGCGAGCGGGACGATCGCGGAGGGCACGGCATCCACCACGGTGGATGGAACAGCGCGCGATTCGGGGACCTATGAGGGGCTGTTCGTCGGCCCGAACGGCGGAGAAATCGCCGGACGGGTCACCATCACCGGCGAATTCAATGCCTACCGCATCATCGAGACCGTGGATGTCGCCGACGGCATGGGCAACGTGACACAGCTGGAACAGCGCATTCCGTATGCGCAGTACCTGGCCCTGCAACAGGCGAACGACACCGAACGACTGCAGCGGATAACCATCACCGAGACCGGCGAAGGATTCGAGGCCCGCGAGGTCGGGGTGTTCACCGCGACGGATGACTAGGGTCGCCGCGCGCTGCGCCGCTGCGGCCCGCCACGGGTGGGAT
>JBGTLJ010000474.1:0-2450 GCA_041744175.1 Oceaniglobus sp.
GCGTCGCGGGTTCCGCGCCAGGCCGCGAGGCGGGACAGCTGGTCCGCTTCGGCATCGCCGTCCGCGACCATCACCGCATCGTCCCCGGCGGTGAGTGGAGACTCTTCGCCCGTCGTGAACCGGTTGACGCCGACCACCGTCATTTCACCGGTTTCCACCCCACCGATCCGGGCGGCGTTCGATTCGACAAGCCGCGCCTTCATGTATCCGATCGCCTCGACCGCACCGCCCATGCCGTCGATCGCCGCCAGTTCCGCGCGGGCATCGGCCTTGAGGGATTCGACCTTGGCAGCGACGACAGGGTTGCCGTCGAACAGATCGCCGTATTCCAGAAGATCGGTTTCATAGGCCAGGATCTGCTGCATCCGCAGGCTCCATTGTTGATCCCAGGGGCGCGGCAGGCCCAATGCCTCGTTCCAGGCGGGCAATTGCACGGCGCGCGCGCGTGCGTTCTTCGACAGAGTGACCGCCAGCATCTCTATCAGGATGCGATGGACGTTGTTTTCAGGCTGCTGTTCGGTGAGGCCGAGAGAGTTGACCTGAACGCCGTATCGGAACCGGCGGTATTTCGGATCCTCGATCCCATACCGGTCGCGACAGATCTCGTCCCACAATTCGACGAAGGCGCGCATCTTGCAAAGTTCGGTGACAAAGCGGATGCCGGCATTCACAAAGAACGAAATCCGCCCGACCATCTGCGGAAAGTCCGTTTCATCGACTTTTTGGCGCAGATCGTCCAGAACCGCTGTCGCGGTCGCCAATGCGAACGCAAGTTCCTGTTCGGGCGTCGCGCCTGCCTCTTGCAGATGGTAGGAACAGACATTCATGGGATTCCATTGCACCATATGTTCGCGGGTATAGGCGGCGAGATCCGTGATCATCCGCAAGGACGGCGCCGGTGCGCTAATATATGTGCCCCGCGAAAGGTATTCCTTGATGATGTCGTTCTGCACCGTGCCCTGAAGCGACGACAGATCCGCGCCCTGTTCTTCGGACAGCACGATATAGAGCGCGAGAAGCCAGGGCGCCGTGGCATTGATCGTCATCGAGGTGTTCATCTGCGACAGCGGGATGTCGGCGAACAACGCGCGCATGTCGCCCAGATGCGCGACCGGAACCCCGACCTTGCCCACCTCGCCGCGCGCAAGGGGATGGTCGCTGTCATATCCCGTCTGGGTGGGCAGATCGAACGCCACCGAAAGCCCGGTCTGTCCCTTGGCAAGATTGGCACGATAGAGCGCGTTCGACGCCGATGCAGTCGAATGGCCGGCATAGGTGCGAAACAGCCAGGGGTGGTCTTTCGTCCGGATCATCGCGGGCCTCATGCGCAAGAATATTGCGTTCAGAGAAGTCTAGGTGAAACATTCTGGCAATGTCAATCGCCGCACCGCAGCGTCGTGGCAGTGGAAGTCTTGCATTTCTATGACCCGGTGCACCGTACGAATGAGTCATCGGCGGCATCGTGTGTCCGTGCAGCCGGAGTCAGCGATTTACCTGCGAGTCCGCGCGTGCGACAGTGCTTGCGATGTTTGCACCGGTAACCCTTCCGCTGTGGCTTCTGGCGCTGATCGTGCTGTTTGCCGTCGTCACCTTCGCTACCCATTTCATGAATCCAACGGTTCGCTGGTTTCTTCGCGGCCGCATGGAACGGGCGGTCGAACGGCTGAACCGGCGGCTGGAAGTGCCGATCCAGCCGTTCAAGCTGGCCCGCAGACACGACACGATCCTGCGGCTGTCCTATGATCCGGAAGTCACCCGGGCCGTCGTGGACCACGCACGCCAAACAGGACTGCGTGAG
The DNA here is from genome assembly GCA_041744175.1 of Oceaniglobus sp. Classification (GTDB taxonomy): domain Bacteria; phylum Pseudomonadota; class Alphaproteobacteria; order Rhodobacterales; family Rhodobacteraceae; genus Oceaniglobus. Next base: position 1,799 of record JBGTLJ010000474.1, read on the forward strand.
GATGCGTCCTTTGCCCTGGCGCAGACATACGCGCGCGAAATCGTGCCGAGTTTCAGCGCGGGCGTCTATTTCCACTTCGCGATCCGGGCAGCGCGCTGGCTGTCCAACGGCCTTTACGATGTCTGGGTCGAACCGGGGCGGGACGATCTGCTGCGTCAGGCGGGTCCGGACACCACCATCGTCTTCGTGATGAACCACCGATCCAACATGGATTACGTGTTGGTCACATGGCTGGTGGGCGACAGGTCGGCGCTGTCCTACGCGGTGGGAGAATGGGCACGGGTCTGGCCTCTGTCGTCGCTGATCCGGGCGATGGGAGCGTTTTTTATCCGCCGCTCATCGCGCAATGCGCTCTATCGTCGGGTGCTGGCGCGCTATGTTCAGATGGCGACCGGCGCGGGGGTGACCCAGGCGGTCTTCCCCGAAGGTCGGCTGTCGCTCACCGGCGCCCTGGGCGAGGCGAGGATGGGGTTGCTCGGCTATCTTGTGGACGGGGTCGAGGGCGCGCGCGACATCCTGTTCGTTCCGGTCGCGCTGAATTACGACCGGGTGATCGAGGACCACATCCTGTTGCGCGCCGCGGCGGCGGGAGACCGGCGGTTCGGCGGTGCGCTGCTGGGTCACGGTGTGGTGGTGCTGAAATGGCTGATGC
>JBGTLJ010000475.1:0-4132 GCA_041744175.1 Oceaniglobus sp.
GGGCCGGCGGGCGGGCGGGCGGCGCGCCTTCCGGGGGCGGGGCCCAGTCCGGACGATTGGCGGGCCGGGCCGTGGATGTGTCACTCGAGCGGCTGGACATATTCGACAAGAACCCCCCGCGTGGCCATGGGACTGATGAAATTGCACAGGAAATTGCCGGCACCCCTTACCGGCTCGGGGTGCAGGAACGCCACGTCCCGCGCCGCCATTTCCGCCTGCAACCCGGTGATGTCCGGCGTGGCGTAGGCATAGTGGTGCAACCCCCCCGCGCCGCGGTTGAACCGCGCCAGCGAGCCACCCGTGGGCACCACCAGTTCGACCGCGGGCTGGCCCTCGGGCGCGATCATGAACAGGCACCAGCATTCGAATTCCGCGACATGGCCGCGATAATCCTCGGTATGGCCGAAGAGTGCCATATAGGCCGTCGCCGCGGCCATGTCGGGGCAGACGATCCCCACATGGTGCAGCGCGCGCGAGGCGTCAGAAATTGAAGTAGATGAATTCACTCTGTGCCCTCGCGATGAAGATGACGCCGAAGAACAGGACAGCCCCCGACCAGACCGCCCATCGTGCCGATGGCCGCCAGGTCAGCGCCACCACCGGCCGCGCGACGCTGCGCCAGCGGTCCCAGTTCAGCACCGGGCGATAGCGGCCCATGATCTGCTGGGTGTTGGGGGCGAGGGCGATGATGGCGATGACGATGCACGAGAACAGCAGCGGTTCGGCGATCAGTTCCGCCGCGCTGGCGGGCAAAACCGCAGGCAGCGTGGCGATCTGATCCAGCCGGACCATCGCCCCCCAGACCGTCACCGCGTCGCCGACGCTTTCGGCCCGGAACACCACATTGGCCATGATGACGGCAAACAGCGTCAAGAGGTGATACCCCGCGCGCACCGCCACTCCCGCGGGTGGTCCGGCGCGGCGGGCGCGGCGCCGCCAGCTGCGCCAGAATTCGTTGATGGCGATATAGACCCCGTGCATCGTGCCGAACAGGATGAACGTCCAGGCCGCCCCGTGCCACGCCCCTATCACCACGAAGATCACGAAGGTGGGGATCACCGTGGTCAGCCAGAACGACGGCCAGCGCCCGTAGCCGTTCAGCGCCGCATGGCGCGTCAGGGGCAGGGCGACGGGTTTGAACATGTAGGACACGATGAACTGTTGCAGGGTCATGTGCCAGCGGCGCCAGTATTCCACGATCGACGCCGCGCGCAGGGGCGAGTGAAAATTCGGCGGAAGACGCAGCCCGAACATCCGCGCCAGCCCCACCGCCATGTCCGAATAGCCCGAAAAGTCGAAGTAAAGCTGGAACGTGTAGCAGATCGCCGCCTTCCACGCCGCCAGCAGCGTGATCGCATCCCCCGCCGCCACGGCATCGAAGACCGGGCTGGCGAAACCGGCGGCGCTGTCGGCGATCACGGTCTTCTTGAACAGCCCGATGGCAAAGATCACGAGGCCGACGACGATGTCGGCGCGCCAGAACCGCCCCAGATTGCGGCCGAAGAACTGCGGCATCATTTCCTTGTAATGGACGATGGGGCCGGCGATCAGCTGGGGGAAAAAGATCACGAAGGTGGCAAAGCGGGCGATGCCGCCGGATTTCACCTCGCCCCGGGCGATATCCACCAGATAGGCGATCTGCTGGAACGTATAGAACGAGATCGCCAGCGGCAGGATGATCCGCTGCAACGTGAGGTCGGTATCGGCCACGGCATTCACGTTTTCCACGATGAAGCCCGCATATTTGTAATAGCCGAGGATGATCAGGTTCACGACAACGCCAAGCGCCAGGATCCAGCCATGCCGTCGGCCGCGGTCCCTGGCCCGCTCGATGGCGAGGCCGAAGCCATAGTTGATCGCCATCGACGCGATCAGGAGCAGCACATAGGGCGGGTTCCAGACGCTGTAGAACACCAGCGACACGAAAACGAGGAACAGGAAGATCCAGTTCCTGAGCCCCAGCCGGATCAGCCCGTAATATCCCGCCAGAACCAGCGGCAGGAACACGAAGACGAACGGGATCGAGTTGAACAGCATCCGCCGCTCAGACCGGACGCGCGAACATGCAGGCCGAAACGCTGATTTTATTGCGCAGGGCCCGCTCCAGCGCGCTGCCCTGGGTGGCAAAGAAATCCTCGGCCACGATCTGGAACCCCGTCCGGCTCAGCAGCGCGCGCGCCTCGTCGGGGGTGCGCATCAGGTAGAGATGATCAGGCGACGGGCTGTTGAGGGGCACGTTGACAAAGACCAGACCCCCCGGGCGCACCAGCTTGCGCACCTGCGCCATGGCCGACATCGGATCCTCGAGATGTTCCAGAACCTCGCTCAGGACCACCAGATCGAAATCATCCTCGCCCGCCCGCACATCCATGATGTCGCGCACGGCGAACTGCGCGTCATCGAACCCCAGCAGCGACAGCGCGGCGCGGGTATGTTCGATCGACACCGGCGACAGGTCCCATGCGACGGCGGATGCCAGCCCGAAATCGCGCAGGGCAAGGTAGGTCATCAGCCCGTGGCCGGGGCCGATTTCAAGAAACGCGCCGCCGGGGTCCAGCAGGCCGGGAACGGTGTTCAGAAAGAACGTGCAGCTGGCCGCATGGTTGACCCATGCGATCTGGGAAAACAGCAGCCCGTCGACGTATTTCTCCATATAGGCGGCGTCGGAATAGACCTCGCGATCCGCCTCTTGAAACGTTGTCAGCCGGTAGGCGCCGGTGCGGTGAAAGTTCAGCTCTTCCTCGCGCAGCCGGTCACAGGTCCAGCGGTAATGCGCCGCCACGGTATCGAGCCTGTCGCCGGCCAGTTTCAGCGCCGCGTCGGCCAGGATCTCGGTGGTGGCGCGCACATGGTGGTCCCGCGCGGCCATGCTCTTGGTCAGATACCGCCCGTGTTCGGGCCAGACCCCCGTTATCGCGTCAAAGATCCGCGCCGTGGCGGGCATGTCCTTGGTCAGGGTCGCCAGATCGCTCATGCGCTTATCGCCTTCTTCGGGGCCACATCAGGGGCCAGCGCCCCTGTCAGATCCATGGGCAGGGCAGGGGCGTTGTATTGCGCCAGGTCCAGCGCCCAGCGGGTGCCACCCCCCACACTATCCCCCCCAATATCGCCCGCCGGGGCGAAGCCCAGCGTCGCGAAATGCCCCGCCACCATGCGGTTCTTGGCCGAGGGTAGGTAATCGCCCAGAAGCCGCGTGGCGCCCCCGGCGCGGGCGGCCCGCGCCACCGCCGCCAGAACCGCCTCTTCCACCCGGCGCTTGAGCACCCGGCAGCTCATCAGCCAGGTGTCGCAGACCCACGCCTCGGGGCCCTTGCGAAAGATCACCACGGAAATCATCCCGTTGTCGCCGAAACTGTCCACCAGACGCGCCTGCAGGGTGAACACGTCCGGATCCGTCTCGAACGCCGCGATGTCGGTTTCGCTGTAGCGCCGTGTGGTCAGGTTGAACTGGTTCGACTTGTTCACCAGTTGCGCGATCCGGGTGCGGCCGACCGCATCGAACGGCGCCAGATCACAGGTCATGTCCAGCGAGGCGAGATAGGCGTCGTAATCGCCGATCCTTTCCAGCGCCACGCTGCGCGCGGCGTTCTGGCGGTATTGCTCGGCCCGTTTCACGTCATCGGCGGACAGGGCCACGGTCTCGAACAGGCCCGACTGCGCCAGCACGCTCGGATAAAGCGCCGGATCCTCGGGCAGTTCGGGCACCCCCACCTCGGGCAGCATCTGGCGCACCCGGGCACGTTCGGCGGGGTTGTCGTCAAGGAACGCCAGCGCGTCGGTGCCGATGTTCAGCTGGGCCGCGACATGGGCGATGTTGGTGGCCTTGTCGTTCCAGTTGGCCAGGAACACGGCGATGTCGTCCTCTTTCAGCAGCATGTCGGGATGCTCGCGGAACGGCAGGCGGGCGGCGTCATCCTCGTTCTTGGACACCACCGCCAGAACCACGCCGCGCGCGCGCAGGGACAGGGCATAGGCCTGCACGGCGGCAAACGCCTCGCCGTCCGCCGATCCCTGGCCCAGACGGATACCCTCGAGCCCGTCGTCGCCGATCACCCCGCCCCAGCAGGTGTTGTCGAGATCGAGCACCAGGCATTTGCGCGCCTTGCCCCGCACCGCTCCCAGCAGCCGGCCG
>JBGTLJ010000476.1:0-3536 GCA_041744175.1 Oceaniglobus sp.
TGCCCGCCGACGCCCAAACGCGGCCATTCCGCCATGATCGCGGCCACCGCGCCGCGCCCGGCACGCTCCATCAATTCGGCGCCGGTGACGGCACCGCTTTCGATGGCTGCACGCTCGATGGCCAGCATTTGGGAGGTTGTCAAAAGCTCTGTCATGCCGAGACGCGGAATGTTCTAAAATCGCCCAATTCGTGACCACAGTGCCTATAATTTAATCCAGACACAGCGATTCCTCCTTGCGATTTTGGCATCCCGGGGCGTACCGAATTGTGACGCCCGGTCAGAAATGGTCTGCCCGGATCAGAAATCAGGGAGTCGGCAATGAAAAAGATCGAAGCGATCATCAAGCCCTTCAAGCTGGACGAGGTCAAGGAGGCCCTGCAGGACATCGGCGTTCAGGGTCTGAGCGTGCTCGAGGTCAAGGGCTTCGGGCGTCAGAAGGGCCATACCGAGCTTTACCGGGGCGCCGAATATGTGGTCGATTTCCTGCCCAAGGTGAAGATCGAGGTCGTGCTCGACGACGATCAGGTCGATGCCGCCATCGCCGCCATCGTCGAGGCGGCCAAGACCGACAAGATCGGCGACGGCAAGATCTTCGTTTCCACCATCGAGCAGGCGGTCCGCATCCGCACCGGCGAAACGGCCAGCGACGCCCTGTAACGCAGCCGCCCGCCAGAACATCCAACGAAAACCCGAGGGGAACCAGTCACCATGAGTACTTCGAACATGCTGAAGACGATCAAGGACGAGGATGTCGAATATGTCGACATCCGCTTCACCGATCCACGCGGCAAACTGCAACACGTAACGGTCATGGCCGATCAGGTGGACGACGGCTTTGTCGAGGACGGCTTCATGTTCGACGGCTCGTCCATCGCCGGGTGGAAAAGCATCGACCAGTCCGACATGAAGCTGATGATGGACACCGACAGCATCTACATGGATCCGTTCTACGCCGAAAAGACCCTGGCCGTGCACTGTACCGTGGTCGAACCCGACACGATGGAACGCTACGACCGCGATCCGCGCGGCACCGCCCAGAACGCAGAGGCATATCTGAAATCGTCGGGCATCGGCGATACCGCCTACATGGGCCCGGAGGCCGAATTCTTCCTGTTCGACAACGTCCGCTATTCCGTCGAGATGAACAAGGTGTCGTACGAGGTCGATGCGCTCGATGCGTCGTGGAACTCCGACACCGAATACGAAATGGGCAACATGGGCCACCGCCCGGGCATCAAGGGCGGCTATTTTCCGGTCAACCCGGTCGATGACGGCCAGGACATCCGCTCGGAAATGCTGTCGACCATGAAACGCATGGGCATGAAGGTCGACAAGCACCACCATGAGGTCGCGTCTTGTCAGCACGAACTGGGTCTGATCTTCGGCACCCTGACCAAGCAGGCCGACGAGATCCAGAAATACAAGTACGTGATCCACAACGTCGCCCATGCCTACGGCAAGTCCGCGACGTTCATGCCCAAGCCGATCTCGGGCGACAACGGCACCGGGATGCACGTCAACATGTCGGTCTGGAAAGACGGCAAGCCGCTGTTCGCGGGCGACAAGTACGCCGACCTGTCGGACGAGGCGCTGTGGTATATCGGCGGCATCCTGAAACACGCCAAGGCGCTGAACGCCTTCACCAACCCCACGACCAACAGCTACAAGCGGCTGATCCCGGGGTTCGAGGCGCCGGTGCTGCGGGCCTATTCCGCGCGCAACCGCTCGGGCTGCGTGCGCATCCCGTGGGCCGAATCGCCCAAGGCAAAGCGGGTCGAGGCGCGGTTCCCCGATCCCGCCGCCAACCCGTATCTCTGCTTTTCGGCGCTGCTGATGGCCGGGCTCGACGGCATCAAGAACAAGATCCACCCCGGCGAGGCGATGGACAAGGATCTCTACGATCTGCCGCCAGAGGAACTGGCGGACATCCCGACCGTCTGCGCGTCCCTGCGCGAGGCGATGGACGAGCTGGAAAAGGACATGGATTTCCTCACCATGGGCGACGTGTTCACCAGGGACCAGATAGAGGCCTATATGGATCTGAAATGGGAAGAGATCTACGCCTACGAACACACGCCGCATCCGATCGAATTCAAGATGTACTACGGCTGCTGAAAAGGCCGTCCCCCGAACGCGACAAGGGCACCCTCGGGTGCCCTTTTTCCTGAACCGCAAGAATGGGCCTGCGGCGCATCCACGCACCGGACGATCCGGCCACATCCATTCATGATTGCTTAGGGTTATGGGGGCATCTCTTTTTCTCATGACCAGGCCACCGGGGGTAGTGGAAATGAGTGACATGCAACCGATCCGTTCCTACCCCGTTCCGGCGAACGAGGCGGCGCGCCACCGGCTTCTCGAAACGCTGGACCTGAATGCCCGAAAATCCGATCCGTTCTTCGCCCACGTGACCGGGTTGACCAAGCAGATCATGGGCACTCCGGTCGCGTTCCTGTCGCTGATCAGCGGTGAGCAGCAGGCGATCCTTGCCATTGACGGCTACGATCTCGACGGCACGCCGCGGGAAATGTCGCTCTGCGCCTTCACCGTCGCCAAGAAAAAGACCATCGTCATTCCCGACACCCACGAGGATGCCCGCTCGAAGAATCACCCCATCGTCGTCAATCCGCCGCATCTGCGCTTTTCCGCTTCCGCGCCGATCATCCTCGGCTCGGGGTTCTGCATCGGCACGCTTTGTGCCGCCGATCTGGCGCCCCGGGACATGCCCGGCGACGACAAGATCGCACAGCTCGAACATCTCGCCGCCATGGTCGCCCGGTTCTACGAACTCCCGACAGAGCCTGCGCCGGATCACGCCGCCGAACTGCGGGTGATCGCGCAGGGCGCGCAGGACGAATTCCTGTCGCTGATCGGCCACGAACTGCGCACTCCGCTGAACGGGATCCTCGGGCTGGCGCAGGTGATGGAACCTTTTGACGACGAACAGAAGGAACTGCTGGAAGCGATCCTCGCCTCCGGCGAGCATCTGACACGCATCGTCGAAAGTATCCTGACCTTTACAGACCTGCGCAGCGGCGACATGACCCCGGATGAGGGCGATGTCGATCTGGCCCATGTGGTCACGACCGTGGTGGGGGCGTTCCGCAAGCTGGCGCAACTGTCGGGCAGGACCCTGACGGTTTCCACAATCGCCGACGATCCGTTCATCCGCGGCGATGCAGCCCGCATCGAACTCGCCCTGGCGTGTCTGGTGGCGAATTTCGTCGCCCATGGCGGCGCGTCGGGGACGGTGTCCGTCGTCCGCCAGTCCAATGGCGAACTATACATCGAGGTGAACGACAATGGCGAGGGCATCGCGGCGTCGCGCCAGACCGCGATCTGGCGGGCCTTTGCAGTGGGCGCGAAACCCAGCGAACGGGTGGTCGACGGCCTCGGCCTCGGCCTGCCGCTGGCAAACCGCATCGTCGAACTGCATGGCGGCGAACTGGATCTGGTGGTGTCGCCCGGGTCGATGTCGGCGCTGATGCGACTGCCGGTCTATCGCAATCTCTGATCTGACGCCGCCCTGCGCGG
>JBGTLJ010000477.1:0-21000 GCA_041744175.1 Oceaniglobus sp.
CGCACGCCCTGCTGGTCCGCCGCCGCCGCCCCCGCCAATCGAAAAGGTCTGGCATATCGCGAAGGATGGTGAAACCAGCGGTCCGTTTTCAAAAGCCGCTCTCGGGCGCATGTTCTCGGATGGCGGACTGAACCGCGACAGCCTGGTCTGGACCCAAGGACAGGACGGATGGAAAAAGGCCGAGGATACCGCAGAACTTGTGCATCTCTTCACCGTCATGCCGCCTCCGCCACCCACGGTCTGAGTTTTGAAAAGAATGGCGTCGAGAGGGTGATGCAAATGCCATCCGGTCACGATTGCAGGACAGGGTCAGAGGATGCAGGATATATGCATGACCGCAACCCGGTCGGCCGGTTTGGCGCCGGGCCGAAGTATCGCGACTTTGGCACATTGGCATACGTCCGTCTTGCCGGTGCCATCCTCCACAAAAGATGCAGAACTGACCTTTGAGATGCCGACAGCCAAGGCGGATGGGACACGGTAGCGGAACTCGCGACGTGCCCGGCGATATCCGATATCGATACCTTTGCAGGTCCTTCGACCGCGTTCGCCCCCTGATGGCATTCCCGTTCGTGTTGCCACAACGTCGAGCCATGCTGAAGGTTGTTCACTGGACGATGGCGCCGCTGTTCGTGTGGTTCACGGTGGTCCAGCCGGATGATGTCAACAGAATGGGTGGCTGGGCCGTCAGGCTGCATTCCGTTCTGGGTTTGATCTTCGTCTCGCTGGCCCTGCTCTGGACGGCCGACTATCTTCGGCGCGGTCTGGCCAGCAGACCGGGGCCGAAACTGCCACCCTGGGCTAGGCGGGTGCATGCAACCCTGCACCGAACGCTGATCTGGGGTATCTGCGGGGTCGCGCTGACCGGTTTCGGTCTTGGCCTGTCGTCGGCGGTCCTACTCTGGGCCGGGGGGGTTGTGCCGATCGCGCCGCCGCTGGACCTTCCCCGCCTGAACGACTGGATCGGTCGCGTACACGAGATCGAGTTCTACACGCTTGCCCTGATCGCCACCGGCCACTGTGCATTTCACATTTGGCGTCATTTCTGGTTGCGTGACAACGTGTTGCGCATCATGGCGCCCCGGGCGCTGCACCGTTTCCTTTAGCGGCCAGCATGACACCACTCTCAAGGATGCCGGACGGATGAGCACTCAGGACCACCGCTTTCCCTGCAATGCCTGCGGGTCGGACCTTCGATACGACCCCGGCGCCGGCAAGCTGATCTGCGATCATTGCGGAAACGAGGAACCGCTGCCGGGCGCCGGTCCATGGAACGCCACAATCCCAGAGCTTGATTTTCGCTCGGCGATAAATGCGCAGTTGCCCGAGGCGGAACAGGAAGTGACCCGCGTCACCCGCTGTTCGAACTGCGGCGCAGAAGTCGAACTGGGCGCCGACACCCACGCAACCGAATGTCCATTCTGCGCCACTCCGATCGTCACCGGCACCGGAGAGCATCGACACATCAAACCGCGCGGTGTGCTGCCCTTCGTGCTGAGCGAAAGCAACGCGCGGGATGCGATGACCGGCTGGCTGGGCCAGTTGTGGTTTGCGCCGGGGGGATTGCAGGACTACGCCCGCAAGGGACGCAGGATGGATGGCATCTACGTCCCGTACTGGACTTTCGACGCACAGACCCAAACCACGTATCGCGGCGAACGCGGGACCGTCTACTACGAAAGCCGGACAGTCATGCGCGATGGCAAACGCCAGACCGTACAGGTCCAAAAGGTCCGATGGCACAGCGTGTCGGGCCGGGTGTCGCGATTTTTCGACGACGTGCTCGTTCTGGCCTCCCGATCCCTGCCAAAGACCTTCACCGATGCCCTGCAACCATGGGACCTGTCGGCCCTCATGCCCTATACTCCGGAGTTTCTGGCAGGGTTCCGGGCCGAGGGTTATCAGATCCTCCTTGACGACGGATTCGCCGAGGCACGACAGCACATGGATCTGGTGATCGAACGCGATGTCCGGTTCGACATCGGCGGTGACCGGCAACGGATCCACGGCGTTCAATCACAGATATCGGACGTGACATTCAAGCACATCCTGCTGCCGGTCTGGGTCGCCGCCTATAAATACAATGGACGGACATTTCGTTTCGTCGTGAACGGGCAAAGCGGCCGCGTGCAGGGCGAACGGCCCTATTCGGCCATCAAGATCGCCTTTGCGGTGATCGCCGGTTTGATCGTCGCGGCGGTGGCGGGCTTTTTCTACGCCGAATTTGGCACCTAGCGACCGTCCGGCTAGTGAGAGAACATGCGCCGGGCTTTGACCCCGCCGAGGGTAAGCGATAGCAACGTCCGGACCATCGAAAGGAAATACCGGAATGATCTTGTGTTGCGGCGAAGCCCTTTTGGACATGCTGCCGCGTCAGACGGCGGTGGGCGAAGCGGTGTTTGCCCCCCATGCGGGGGGCTCGGTTTTCAATACCGCCATCGCGCTCGGACGTCTGGGGGCGAAGGTCGGGTTCTTTTCCGGAATTTCCGACGATCTGTTCGGCGCGATGCTGGTGCAGGGGCTTTCTCGATCCGGCGTCGACTGTTCAGTCACGCACAGATCGTCACGGCCAACGACCCTCGCATTCGTCCGGCTGGTGGATGGTCAGGCCACATATGCGTTCTACGACGAGAACACTGCCGGGCGGATGCTGTCGATCGACGATCTGCCCGCACTGACCGATGAGAACGCGCTATTTTTCGGCGGGATCAGCCTGATGGCCGAACCCTGCGGCACTGCCTACGAAACACTGGCCCTGCAGGCGAGTGCGAAGCGGGTGGTCATGCTCGACCCGAACATCCGTCCCGATTTCATCGCCGATGAACAGGCCTATCGCGGGCGGATCACCCGGATGATCGCGGCCGCCGACATCGTAAAGCTTTCGGACGACGATCTGCGCTGGCTGGAAGGTCCGGGCGAGATTGCCGATCTCGCGGCCGGACTGTTGCACCGGGGGCCGAGCCTGATCTGCATCACCGAAGGCGCACGCGGCGCCACGGGATATACCCGCGCCGGCGCGACCTTTGTGGCTGCGCGCAAGGTGGATGTGGTCGACACGGTCGGTGCGGGCGATACGTTCAACGCCGGCGTGCTTGCCTCGCTGGACGATGCGGGTGCATTGACCAACTCCGCAGTAAGGGACCTGCCCGAAACGCTTGTCGAACAGGCGCTCTCGCTGGGGGTACGTGCCGCCGCCGTCACGGTCAGCCGCGCAGGTGCCAACCCGCCCTGCCGGAACGAATTGTGAGGGCATGCAGTAAAACCGGTGTTCCTGACGCGCTGTTAACCTCACATTCACGATAATTGCATAACCTAAGGTCAGCCCGGACAAGCCGGGTTTTGCCCGGCCGGAATTTCGGTCGGTTGCGGGCCGGACAGGGTGAAGACCCCGTATGACCGGTCTGCACATCTCATGCGTCCCCCAGCTCGAACTGCGGGGGGCGCATGACCCCGGCCTTTGCCGCGAATCCCGTTGCCAGCTCCTACAAGCCGTCGCGCGCGATGATCAGCGCGAGCGATCCGATCGCCTGCCCCTGCGCCGCGGCGATCGCGTTCACGCTGTCAATTGCATAGGGTGCCGAGATATCGAACTGGCGGGCGATGTCACGACGGTTGCCGGTTGTCGAGGCCACGAAATATTGCCCGGCCATTCGATAGGTCCCATCCGCCTTTGCCAGGGCCTGGGAAAATCTCACTTCGATGCGGGCATCGGCCTGATCGCTCAGCGGCCAGGGCTCGGCCGCCACCGTGGCCGCCGTGAGGGTCGACAGCGCAACAGCCAGGCCCTGGGTGATGGCCCTGGTCGGATCGTCCGCCCAGAGCAGGTTCTCGTCGGTCAGAAGTTCGCCATCCGGCGCCTCGATGGTGATCGTCTCAAGTTCGGCATAGAGCGGCAGATTGACCTCGCGCACCTCGACCGATCGAACCTGCACTCCGATCCGTTCTCCGGGAATGACCGCAGGCACATCATAGCGCAAAATCGGCCCGGAGCAGCCGGCGATGGACAGAACGATGGCAGCGGCAAAGTGCGGTTTCATGTCAACGTCCAAACAACAGGGAATTGGGGCTGCGCTCGATCGAGCGTGCCAGGGTGGTCACCGATTTCGCCGCATTCCGAATATCGCGCAGGGCCGATTTGGCCTCGCTGCCCAGCGCGCCGTCGGCGTCGTATCCTCCCACCACCGTTTCGGCTTCTGCCAGCACCCGGTTCAACCGATCGACCAGGCCTGGCAAGTCCTCACTGGCCTGGGCAATGGCCGTTGCGGCATCGGTCGCCGCCGCAAGGGTTGTGTTGGCATTTTCGATCAGACCGCCAGAGCGCATGTCGGCAAGAACGCCTTCGATCTGGGCAAGAGCATCGCCAAGCGCCTTGGGAATGCCCTGCTCGTCCGTCGCGACGATCAGGGCATTGGCGCTGTCGATGAGCGCCGCGGCCCGGGCGGCCAGATCGTCCAGCGGGATCTTGTTGGCCGATGCGACCAGTTCTTCGATCTGAGAGGCAATGACATCGGCGCGGGCGGTCAGGCGGGGGAAATCCATGGCCGCGGCATCCAGATTGTCGACCGCGCTCTGGGCCGAGTTCAGGACGGGCAACAGTGCCTCGGTGATCCTGCTGACGGCCTCGGCTGCCTGATCCAGCGTGGCATCGGCGCTGTCGATCACGCCGCTTGCGCGGACATCGGCCAGCGTATCGCGGGCGGTGTCGATCAATGCGCCGGTCTGCACCGGCAACAGCTTGGTCGCCGGATCGCTCAGCAGGGCATTGGCGTTGCCGATCACCGTGCTGGCCTGCGCGACCAGCGCATCCAGTGGCAGGGCGTTCGCCGAACCGATCAAGGCGGTTGCGCTGTTGGCGACAGCTTCAAGCTCTGCGATCAGCGACGGCAATCCTTCCAGCGATGTATTGACACCGTCCACGGTATCGCCTGCCGACGCGATGACCGGCAGCAAGGCATCCGTCACCTGCGTGATCGCGGCTTCGGTCGAGGTGAGAGTCTCTCCCACCTGTTCGACGATGCCGCTGGCGCGAAGATCGGCGACAACGCCCTGTGCCTCGGCCACCGTGGCACGCAGGGTATCAGGCAGGGCAAGGGTCGCAGGGTCGCTCAGCAACGCGTCAGCGCTGGCCAGAACCGTCGCGACCTGCGCTAGCAGCTCTTCGAGAGGCAGACCGTTGGCTGTGGTGAGCAAAGCGTCGGCGCTTCTCGATACGGCCTGAAGATCGACAACCAGCGTATCCACACCCTCGACCGCAAAACTGACAGCATCGGCCGCCTCTTCGGCGGCATCGAGGGCGGCAACCAGCGACTCTACCGCTCCGGATTCCTCTACCGACCGCATGAGGGTCTCGAACGACACCACGCTGTTTTGCAGTGACGTGATGACCTCGCCTGCCTGCACAGGCAGCCCCTGCACCTGATCCGACCCGACAAGGTTGCGGATGTCGGAGATCAGCCCCAGCACTTCGGACGGGGTGTCGGTGGTCCCTTCGTCGTTCAACAGGCGGTTGACGCTGTCCATGACATTGATTGCAGACCCCAACAGTTCTTCCACCGGCAACTCGTTGATCCGGTTGAATACACCCTCGGCCGTGTCGGAAAAATCCGACAGTGTGGCGGGCACCGAGGGCAAAACCGGATAAGGCAGCCCTTCGCGGTCTATACTTGCAGACGGCTGAGGTCCGATGGCGTCCGGCACCAGCAGCGCCACCTTCAATCCCCCCGTCAGGATCGACGCGTTCTGCAGTTGCGCCCGCAGGCCGGATTCCACCGCCTCGTCCAGAAAATCCAGCGCCTCTTCATCGGTGGCGGTGGTATCCAGCCCCATCTTGACCATCCGCAGAGACACCGTCGCCAGCAACCTGACATTCCGGTCGTTGAACCGCTCCTCGTCCACAAGACCGGTGATCGCCGTCACGGTGCCGACGTTGATCCCCTGGAACTCGACCGTCGCTCCGGACGCGAGACCGCTGACCGATCCTTCGAAGACGATGGCTAGATCCAGCGTCGGACCTTCGTCGCCATCGGTAAAGACACTGTTGCGCGCCGTTTCCTCATCGTCGAAAAGCTGGAACATCTGGCCCTGCTCGACCGCATCCCCACCGGAAACGATCGTATCGAACGCCACCCCGCCCCCCAGAACGGATGCCAGGGACGACACGTCCAGTTGCGCGCCCTGTGCCCCGAACGAAAACGAGAACCCGGACGTGTCCCAGAACCTTGTCGCGGTGGTGACCAGACGATCCTCCGGCGCGCGGATGAATGCATCGGCGATCACGGAGATGCCGTCATCGGACAGACGCAGGTTGGCGATCCGGCCCACGTCTATCCCCCTGTACAGAATGGGCGTTCCCTCGCTCAGGCCTTCGTTGCTTGCCGAACGCAGGGTGATCGCGATGCCCTGTTGTCCGGACCGGATCAGCGGCGGACGGGCCAGACCCGCAAACCGATCGGCAGGCTGCCCCACCGTGCTGTCCCAGCTGCCTTCGATGTAGACCCCCGACAGGACGGTATCGAGCCCGGACACGCCGCGCGCCGACACTTCCGGGCTGACGACCCAGAACAGGGCATCCTCATCGACATATTCCGCCACCGACTTGTCCAGCCGAACTTCGACCACCACGTCGGCAAGAGCTTCCGAAAACCTCACACCCTCGACCACGCCCACGGCAACATCCCGATAGCGCAATTCGGTTTCGTTGACCTTGATACCCGATGCGTTCTCGAAACCGATCTCGATCAGTGGGCCACGGTCGTTGTAGCTGGCAAAGACCACCCAGAGCGAGACGGCCAGTGCCCCGAACGGAACCAGCCACACCAGCGACAGCCGGTCCCGGAGGCTTTTTCTGGCGGGGACGATGCGGGGGTTGGGTGCCGCGTCAGAGCGGTCCGGCGGTTCGTCGAATTCGCTCACGGATTATTGTCCTTTGGGTCATCCCATATCATTCGCGGGTCAAAGCTGAGCGCTGCCAGCATCGTGAATATTACCGAAAGCGCAAAGGTGATTGCGGCGGGACCCGGCTGGATCGAGGCGACCGAACTCAGCTGCACGAGGGACGACAGGATGGCCACCACGAAGACGTCGATCATCGACCAGCGACCGATGAATTCCACAATCTCGTACAGCTTGTGGCGGGCATGGGAAGAAAGACGCACCGTCCTGCGCATGCTGAGGGCCAAGTAGGCGATAGATATGAATTTGCCGACAGGAATAAGCACGGAAGCCGCAAGGATGATTGCCGCGATGCCATAGCTGCCATAATGTGCAATCTCGATCGCGCCGCCGACAATCGTGCTTTCGCTGCTCGTGAACAGCGTCTGGGTCCTGAGCATCGGGTAGAGGTTCGCCGGCACGTAACAGATGATGCCGACTATAAGCCAGGCCCAGACGCGCTGCAGGCTTCGGGTCCGGCGCGATATCAGAATGCTGCCGCACCGCGGACAGCGGGTTTCGCCGATGGGCCAGACCCGGGTACAGCGGGTGCAGGCCACCAGTCCGCGCGCACGGGCGGTGACATAGGCATCAACGACGCTCATGCAGCGCTGTCGCCGGACCTGGACGGGTCCGGTTGGCGCGGATTGTCCAGCGCCTTCCAGATGGACCAGCGGTCCATGTAGCCGTCCTGCACCGTGATTACGATAACAAGGGCGGCAAACATCCAGAAGGCCGGCCCGTAATCAACCCGGGCAAGATCGGATATCTTGACCAGCGCCACCGCCACGCCGATGACGAAAATCTCTGCCATCGACCACGGCTTCATCGTTTCGGACCACCGGAATGCCTTTCTTGCGCCCGGTAAAGGCCGTCGATCCAACACCAGCGGCGTCAATACGTAGATGACCAGCATGGCACGCAGCACTGGAATCAGGACGATCACCGCGGTCACAGCGACGGAAAGCGCGATCATCGGGCCATCGACGAATGCCAGCGTCGCATCGAAAACAGACGAGGCGTTCTTCAGACCGGCCACCCGTACGGACAGGAAGGGGAAGAACGTGGCGCCCGTCATCAGGATCACAATCGTTATCGAAAATGCGATGACCCTCAAAAAAGCGCCGCGGCGCGGAGCGATCAAGACGGTGTGGCATCGCCCGCAGGTTGCGCGCTGACCCATATCGGGCAGCACGGCATTGTACAATGCGTCGCACTGCGGACAGGCGATAAGCTCGGATACCGAGGCGTCGGAACGGGCCGAATCGATCATGTTGAGGTGTCGCATGACATCATGGCGGTTTTAGCAGCTTCGTGTCAGACGTGCAGTGACGATTTGTGACGCAGGTTGCAGCGTTGGCGTTCTGCAACATGTCGGACCTCGACAGGATGAGGGCACGGCGATCATCCCCGCTCTTCATGGTGCAGGAACCGGCCACGGCTCGATCAACAAACGCAGGTCGCAAGCGCCGAGTGGCGTTCGTAAGGGCGGTTCGCGCAGAGATCGTGGCGAGGCGTGCATGCGGGCGACGCGATCCGGTCGGTCCGTATTGCGGGATCAACACCGAACGCGGGTCGTCTCGCGAGGGGATTTTACCGTCCCG
This sequence comes from Oceaniglobus sp., assembly GCA_041744175.1. Classification (GTDB taxonomy): domain Bacteria; phylum Pseudomonadota; class Alphaproteobacteria; order Rhodobacterales; family Rhodobacteraceae; genus Oceaniglobus. Next base: position 8,535 of record JBGTLJ010000477.1, read on the forward strand.
ATCGGCGTGGACCGGCGTGGACCGGCGTGGACCGGCGGCGCTTGGCGTCAGACCGATACCGCCGCCTGCAAGGTGTCGCGCCCGATCTCACCCTTGGCGCCAGACAGGATCACAGTTCCCCTCTTCAACACATAGAACCGGTCGGCCAGATCGAAGGCGAAGCTGAAGTACTGCTCGACCAGAATGATGGCCATCTGACCCTCGTCGCGCAGCTGGGCGATGACGCGGCCTATCTGCTGGATGATGCTGGGCTGGATGCCCTCCGTCGGTTCATCCAGAAGCAACAGCTTCGGTCTGGTGATCAGGGCGCGGGCGATGGCAAGTTGCTGTTGCTGACCGCCCGACAAGTCCCCGCCCCGGCGTGCGGTCATGTCCTTGAGGACGGGAAACAGGTCGTAGATCCGGTCGGGGATGCGGTGTTCGCCCCTGGGCAGGCAGGCAAAGCCGGTTTCGAGGTTTTCGCGCACCGTCAGCAGGGGAAAGATCATCCGGCCCTGGGGTACGTAGCCGACGCCCTTGTGCGCCAGCATCTGCGCGGTGGCGCGACCGATATCCTCGCCGTCCAGCCGCATGCTGCCGCCGGACCGCGCATGGGTCCCCGAGATTGCCTTCAGCAGGGACGTCTTGCCGACCCCGTTGGTGCCCATCACGCAGGTCACCTGCCCCTGCGCGGCCGCCATGGCGATGCCATGCAGGATCTGGCTGCCGCCGTAATGCAGAGTCAGGCCGTCTGTTTCCAGCATCAGCCACGCCCCAGATAGACGTCGATCACATCCGCGTTGGCGGTGACGTGCTCGAGGCTGCCTTCGGCCAGAACGCGGCCTTCGTGCAGCACCGTGACCTTGCAGTTCAGGCGGCGCACGAATTCCATATCGTGTTCCACGACGACCACGGCGCGGGTTTTCGCGGCCTCGACCAGAATGTCGGTGGTGTGTTCGCGTTCGGCCAGCGTCATGCCGGCGGCGGGTTCGTCCACCAGCAAGAGCCGGGGATCCTGGGCCAGCAACATGCCGATTTCGAGCCACTGTTTCTGGCCATGGGACAACTCGCCCGATCTCCGGTGCAACTGATCGCCGAGCCCGATTTCATCCGCCAGCCTGTGCACCCGGGCATCGTCCTGGGTGTCTGCGCGAAACAGCAGCACTGCCAGGGGATTGCGGGGCTTTTTCAGGGCCATCATCAGGTTGTCGAACACTGACTGGTCCTCGAAGACCGTGGGGCGCTGGAATTTACGGCCGACGCCCGCCCGGGCAATCTGGCTTTCGGTCATTTTCAAAAGCGACAGGTTGTCGTCGCCCCAGAGAACCCGGCCCTCGTCCGGTCTCGTCTTGCCCGTCACGATATCCATGAACGTGGTCTTGCCCGCCCCGTTCGGCCCGATGATGGCGCGCATTTCCGCCTTGCCGATCTGGAATGACAGATTGTTGATTGCGCGAAACCCGTCGAAGGTGACGGAGACGCCCGAGACTTCGAGCAGCTGGGTCATTCGCGCGCCTCTTTTTCCCGCAGCGATCCGACATCGGGACCAAGGGGCGCGCCCTTGCGATCGGGGCTGCGGACATGGGCGATCATGTCGATCAGACCGCCGATGCCTTTGGGCGCGAAGAGGGTGACCAGAACGAAGCTGACGCCGAGCAGGACCAGCCACCAGTCCACCCAGTTGATCGCATAGAACCCGAGGTTCACGTCAGGCGCCTGCCCGCCGGTGAACCATGTGGACAGCAGCGACACGAAGGCCGCGCCGATCACCGCGCCGTAAAGCCGGCCGCGCCCCCCGATGGCCACCCAGACCGCCAGATAGATCGACGCGATGGGGGCGATTTCGGCGGGATTGATGATGCCGGCCTGGGGGTAGTAAAGCGCCCCGGCGATGGCGGCGATCACCGCCGTCAGGGTGAAGATGAAAAGCTTGAAGGTTTCCACCGGATAGCCGAGGAAGCGCACCCGCGCCTCGTCATCCCGGATGCCGCGGATGACCGAGCCGAGCTTGCCCGACACGACCCACGCGGCCAGCGCATAGCCGGCACCCAGTGCCAGCGCCGAGCCCCAGAAGAACCACAGCGACACCGTGGATTGCGGCACGGCGGCAAGTCCGGGCAGGTTCTGCAGGCCCGAAAGACCGTTGTTGCCGCGCAGACCGCTGTCGTTCTGGAACAGGTAGAGCGACAAAGCCAAGGTCATGGCCTGGGTCAGGATCGACAGGTACACGCCGGTAACCCGGCTGCGGAATGCCAGCCACCCGAAGACACCCGCGAGGATGCCCGGCACCAGAATCACGGCAAGCAGTTGGAGCGGCAGGGAATGGGCAAAGGCCCAGATCGGGGGAAATTCCGCGCTGCCCACCACGCCGAAGATCTGGGTGCCGATGCCGTCGACGATTTCCCGGGGCGTTGGGGGCAAGGGCGCATTGGCCAGACTTTCGACCACGATCATGCGGGTGCGTTCATACATCAGCCACATGCCGATGGCGTAACCGCCGAGCCCGAAGAAGGCGAAATGACCCAGCGAGAGGATGCCGCAATAGCCCCAGACCAGATCCATGGCGATGGCCACGAGGCAAAGGCAGAGGGTCTTGCCCAGGGTCTTGACGAAGCTGGTAGAGACGAGACCGAGGCCGAAACCTTCGGACAGGATAGTGATGGCGATGGTGAACAGCGCGAGGAGCGCGAGGAAGATCAGGACGCCGGGGTTCCTGGTGATGAACGTCCCGCTCATTGCGCCGCCTCTGGCGCCGCCACACCGGGGGGCCAGCCCCCCGGACCCCCCGGAGTTGTTGGACGAAAAAGAAACACGGAGGTTTCGGGTTCGGTCATGGTCAGTCTCCGGCCGCGCGGCCCCTGAGGGCGATGATGCCCCGGGGGCGGAACTGGATGAAGACGATGATGAAGACGATCATGTAGGTCTGGGCGGCGAGTGTGTTGGAGGGGTTGAGGAACTCGATCCCCTTTTGCAGAAAGCCGATCCCCGTGGCGCCGATCAGCGTGCCCCAGATGTTGCCGACGCCACCGACCACGACGGTCATGAAGGATTGTACGATGTAGTCGGCGCCCATTTCGCTGGTGACCTTGGCATAGAGCCCGATGGCCACGCCGGCGATCCCGGCGATTCCGGAGCCGAGGCCGAATGTCAGCATGTTGATGCGGTCGGGGTCGATGCCCATGGAGGCCGCCATTTTCGGGTTCTGGGTGACGGCGCGCACCTCGAGCCCGAGGCGGGTGCGTTTCATGATGAACAGGAAAACGGCAAGGAACATCAGCGCAATGGCAAAGATGGCGATGCGGATATGGCTGATCGAGACAATGTCGTTCAGCACCCAGGCGCCGTCGAGCCAGCCGGGCGAGGTGAGGGGGCGGGCCTGGGTGCCGAAGATCGTCTTTGCAAGCTGCTGAAGGGCGATCGAGATGCCGAATGTGGCCAGCAGGGTTTCCAGCGGACGGTGGTAGAGGTGTCGGATCACCAGCCGCTCCATGGCGACGCCGGCGGCGGCCGCGACGGCGAATGCCAATGGCAAAGCGATGAGAAGGGAAAGGGTATAGTCCGGCACGACCTGCTGTACCAGATAGCCAGTATAGGCGCCCATCATGATGAATTCGCCATGCGCCATGTTGATGACCCCCATCACGCCGAAGGTGATGGCAAGCCCGATCGCCGCAAGGAAATAGATCGACGCCAGCGACAGGCCGTCGAGGGCGAGATCGAACGTCCGGTTCAGCTTCACGCCGGTCTCGATGCTTTTCAGGGTCGACTGCGCGGCATCGGTCACTGCGGGATCGGGTTCGATATATACGGCAAAGAACATTTCGTCCGCGACGACATCCGCCATGGATCTTTCCGGGTCATACGTTGGCACGACGCCCGAGGCTGCCAGTTGCAGATAGGCGGCATCGCGGGCTGCGTCGGTGTCCAGACGTGCGACGGGCACGCCCGCGACGGCGCCATCGACGATATTGTCGATCAGTGCCTGCTTGCGTGCCTCCGGTCCGGGAATCGGCGCGGCAACGTCCGCGGCCACCATCAGTGCGTGGGCATCCGCAGTTCCGAGATCGCCGCTTCCCGGTTCCAGGCGTCTTGCCACATTGGCGCCTTCGGGCGGCGGGCCGAAAACGGTTCGCGTTGCCAGTATGGGGTTCAGCGCCGCCCGCACATCCACCGACAGCGCGCCGTCGAAACTGTGGATTGCGGCAATCCGTTCGGCGCTGCTGCCATAAGAGATCGTCAGGAGCCGTTCGAGCCGCCGCTTGCGGATGCCGAGATCGGGGTCTGTCTCGCCTTCCAGCGAATTGCGCAGGGCGGCGAGGTGACTTTCCTCGGGGCGTCTCTCGATCGCGCGCAGCCCCGCACGCCGCACTTTGATGTCGGGATCGGAGAGCTGAAACTGTACCAGAGCGGCACCGATAAGCGCGCGGATCCCGCCATTGGGCTTGAGCTGCCTGAGGTCGCGTCGCCCCACTGTGGCGATCTCAACGCCCGATACGATGTCCAGCATCACGAGGCCGGTTTCCTCCTCACGGACATAGACGAACAGGGAATCGGCCTCGCGGACCCACAGTTCGCGGTCCTGCCAGCGGTTCAGCACCTCGCGTGCCGAGGCAAGACCGCTGGCTGCCAACGCGTCGATGGCGGGGCCGATGGTGCGGCGCGAACTGGCGACGATCGCATCCGCATGGGTTTGCAGAAGCATCTGGATGTCGCGCGTCTGGGCCGGGGCCGGCGGCGCCGAGCCGAACAAGACCGCAATGAGAAGCGCGATGAACTTCATGAACACGTCGGTCCCGGGACAACCGGGGGCGCGCCACGCAGGCGCGCCCCCGGACCTGCGATCAGTAGTTGGATTTGATCTGCACGCAGGACTTCGTTTCGGTGTTGTACATGCCGCACTTCAGATCTTTCCAATCCGACGTCAGAACCGCGCTTTCCGGCAGGAAATCCGTCCAGGCATCGCCCGGTACGGGATCGGTCTGGCTGATGATGTCGAACTGACCGTCGGCCTGGATCTCGCCGATCAGCACCGGCTTGGTCAGGTGGTGGTTGGCCAGCATTTCGGCGGTGCTGCCCGTAAGGCTGGGAAATGTCTGACCGATCATCGCGTCGCTGACCGGATCGACATCGGTGGTGCCCGCAGCCTCAACCGCCTGAACCCACATGTTGAAACCGATATAGTGCGCCTCCATCGGATCGTTCGTCACGCGCTTGTCGTCGCCAATGAATCCATGCCACTTTTCGATAAAATCGGCGTTCTCGGGTGAATCTGCCGACATGAAGTAGTTCCACGCGGCGAGATGACCGACAAGGTTGGAGGTGTCGAGACCGGACAGCTCTTCCTCGCCGACCGAGAATGCCACGACCGGGATGTCGTCTGCGCTGATGTCGGCCGCGGCCAGTTCCTTGTAGAACCCGATGTTCGCATCGCCGTTGATCGTGCTGATCACACCGACCTTCTTGCCATCGGCGCCCAGAGCTACAACGTCGGCGACGATCTTGGACCAGTCGGAATGGCCGAATGGTGTGTAGTTGACGAATATGTCCTCGGCAGCGATCCCCTTGTCTTTGAGGTACGCTTCGAGAATGTTGTTGGTGGTGCGGGGATAGACGTAGTCGGTGCCCAGCAGGGCGAATTTCTCTACCCCGAGTTCGTCGAGAAGATAATCGGTTGCCGGGATTGCCTGCTGGTTGGGTGCGGCGCCTGTGTAGAATACGTTCTTGCTGCTTTCCTCGCCCTCATACTGGACCGGATAGAACAGCAGGCCATTCAGTTCCTCGATGACCGGCAGGACAGATTTGCGCGACACGGAAGTCCAGTTGCCGAATATCACGTCGACATTCTGAACCGTCAGCAGTTCACGCGCTTTTTCCGCGAACAGCGGCCAGTCCGATGCCGGATCGACCACCACCGCCTCAAGCTGTTTGCCCAGAACGCCGCCTTTCTTGTTCTGCTCGTCGATGAGCATCAGCATGACGTCCTTCAGCGTCGTTTCAGAGATCGCCATGCTCCCCGACAGGGAGTGCAGCACACCGATCTTGATCGTCTCCTGGGCCCACGCGGAAGCCCCCATCGCGCAGGACAAGAGCCCCGCGCCAAGCAGCGTTTTCGTCAGTTTCATCTGTGAGAAATCCTTGTCACGTTAAGCACGACCGGGCGCATTCTGGAATTGCAGGCCAATGGTCGCCCCCCGGTGCAAGTTGCAATGGTGCGATCCGATCGGCCCGAAATGACCGGTCTGAAACGCACCTCCCCTCAGGACCATGTCCCAGAAGATACCATGACGCTCCGTCATCCGGCGGCGACGACAAATTGTCCGGCTATGGGGCCAATGGCCGGGCACGCGGCGCATCGCTTAAATTGAGAACAGTATGCCTGACATATGCCCGATTCTTCATCCCCCGGACAACACAGAAGAGGGAATCGCGGAGCTAACCCAGCCGTTCGGCCAGATCGATCATCCGGTTCGAAAAACCCCACTCGTTATCGTACCAGCCGAAAATGCGGGCCATGTGGCCGTGCGGCGCGATCAGCTCCGGACCGGCGATCACCACGGATTCCGGCCTCGCCCGCAGGTCCGACGATACCAGCGGACGATCGGTCCAGCCGATCACCGGCCCGACTGCCGCCTTCAGGGTCTCCACGATGGCATCCCGGGACGGGGCTGCGCCAAGCTGGACCACGAGATCGATCGCCGAAACGCTGGCCACCGGCACCCGCACGGCGGCACCCGTGATCCGCCCTGCCAGCTGCGGCAGCACGATCTCGATCAGCCTTGTCGCGCTGGTGGTGGTGGGCACCATGGACAGCGCGCCTGCCCTGCTGCGTGCCGGATCGCCGCGGGGTGCGTCGATCATCGGCTGGCTGCCGGTATAGCAATGGATCGTGGTCATATGACCGTGTTCGACACCGAATGCGCGGTCCAGAACGGCCAGCAGGGGTGCGAGGGCGTTTGTCGTGCACGATGCGTTCGACACCACGGGATGGCGGGCGGCCGCGCTGTCGTTCGCCCCGATCACCACTGTCACATCCGCCGCGGCGGAGGGCCCAGAGATCAGCACCCGCCCGGCTCCGGCGCGAAGGCCCCTTTCGGCAACGGCCCGGCTGTCGGCCCGCCCCGTGCATTCCAGAACCACATCGATGCCGGTCAGATCCAAAGCGCTGATGTCGGGGGCGGAATGGAAGGCGATGGCGCGTCCGTCGATGACCAGAGACGTATCCGTCAGCGTCACCTTGCCCGGAAACGGTCCGAATATGCTGTCGTATTCAAAAAGATAGGCGCAAAGATCGGGTGCGGCGATATCGTTGATCAGCATGACCTCAAGCGGGCTCTGCAAGCGCGTGGTCGACAGGGCGCGAAGGATGGTCCGCCCGATGCGGCCGAACCCGTTGATCGCTATGCGCATTGTCGCCCTCCATGCCAGCACAGCGCGTCATGGCGGGCGGTTCCGGCCACGTCAAATCAGTTTGTGTGAAGCCGCGTATAAGCCCGCGTTCAGAAATCAACCTCGATCGCGACGCCCTTTTCGCGCGCCAGATCGACGACGCGGGCGGCCACCGCCAAATCCTGAAGGCCCACGCCGGTGCCGTCGAAAAGCGTGATCTCATCGTCGGAATTGCGACCCGGATGGGTGCCGTTGATCACAGCGCCGATCTCCACGATATTGCTTTGGTTCAATATTCCGGCCTCAATGGCATGCTGTGCCTCGCCGATCGAGACGGATTGCGCCACCTCGTCGGTGAACACCGTCGCCCTCCCGAGGATCGCCGCCTCGACCTCCTGCTTGCCCTTCGTATCGGTCCCCATGCAGGCGATATGGGTGCCTTGGCGGACCTGTGCGTCCATCAGGATCGGGCCCTGTGACGACGTGATCGAGATGATCACGTCAGACTCGGCGCCCAGCCGATCCAGATCGACGGATTCAAACGGCAATCCCAGATCCTGCGCGGTTTCCTCCAGACGGCTCAGCATCTCGGGGTGGAAGTTCCACCCGATGATCCTGTCGAAATCGCGCTGGGCGGCGGCGGCGCGCATCTGGAAGGCCGATTGATGGCCTGCCCCGATCATACCCAAAACTTTCGATTCCGGTCGGGAAAGGTGCTTTATCGAAACCGCACTGGCGGCGGCCGTGCGCAGAGCGGTCAGCAGGTTGCCGCCGACAAGCGCGGACACCCGCCCGGTGTCCGCATCGAACAGGATCACCGTGGACTGGTGGTTGGTGAGACCCCGGTCGGCATTGCCGGGCCAGTACCCCCCGGATTTCAGACCCATCGCCAGACTGTCGCGATCAAAGCCGGACTTGAACCCATAAAGGGCGTCGGCGTGGCCGATGGCCTCGCGGATCACCGGGAAGTTATAGGCGCGGCCCGTGGCCATGGCGGCGAACACGGCCTCGACAGCGTCAAAACTGGCCTCCGGGGTCATCAGACCTGCGATTTCGGATTCGGGGACGATGAACATTCAAAGTGCTTTCAAATGGGGTCCGGAGGGCCGGAAAATCACGTGTTAATTGTGTAGGCCATCCGCCGTCGCGAACGGGCGCCCCCGCGGCGCGGTCCCGCGGGGGTTTTGCGGCCTAGTAGGCCTTGCCGCGGGCAGAGACCGGCCACAACGTCTCGACTTTGCCGCCGCGCACACCCACGTACCAGTCGTGGACGTTGCAGGTGGGGTCGCAGTGCCCGGGCACGAGGCGCAGCTTGTCGTTGACCTTGAGCACACCACCCTCGTCCGCGACCACACCATGTTCGTCGGAGCACTTGACGTATTTTACATCGTCCCGCCCGAAGATCACCGGCAGGCCGCTGTCAACCGACTGTGCCTTGAGGCCGGCATCGACGATGGCCTTGTCGGCCTTGGCATGGGACATCACCGAGGTCAGGATGAACAGCGCGTTTTCCCATTCGCCCCGGTCGATGCGGTTGCCGTCCTTGTCGAGGATGCGGCCATAATCGGCATCCATGAACGCGTAGCTGCCGCATTGCAGTTCGTTGAACACGCCCGATCCGGATTCGAAATAGTACGACCCGGTGCCGCCACCGCCGACGATATCACAGTCCAGTCCTTCGGATTTCAGCGTGTCCACCGCATCCTTAACCATGTCGATGGCGATCTGGGTCTTCGCCTTGCGCTCGTCATAGCTGTCGAGATGCTGCATCGCACCCTGATAGGCCTGAAGGCCGGCAAACTTCAGCCCGTCCGCGGCGTCGATCGCCTTGGCCAGTTCCACCACCTGGGGCGTGGTCGTGACGCCGCAGCGTCCGGCGCCGCAGTCTATTTCAACAAGGCATTCGATCTGGGTGCCGTGCTTGACGGCGGCCGCAGACAGGTTGGGGATGTTGTCCATGTCGTCGACGCAGCAGATCGCCCGCGCCCCGAGCTTGGGCAGGCGCGCCAGCCGGTCGATCTTTTCGGGTTGGGTCACCTGATTGGACACCAGCACGTCCTTGATTCCGCCACGCGCGAAGACCTCTGCCTCCGACACCTTCTGGCAACAGACGCCGACCGATCCGCCGAGCCTTTCCTGCAGCAGCGCCACATCGACCGACTTGTGCATCTTGCCGTGCACCCGGTGGCGCATGCCGTGGGACTTGGCGAACTCGCCCATCTTGACGATGTTGCGCTCCAGCGCGTCGAGATCAAGGATCAGACAGGGGGTCTGGATGTCTGCCTCGTCCATTCCGACGGCGGCGGGGATGTCGTAGCCAACTTCGTAGTCGGCAAAATTCACGTCTTTCATGTCGAACCTCCAGAGTTTCTACTATCGGCGGGGCGATGGGGACGAACCTCATCCTGCGCCCGGCGTCGAGGGTGCCGCGGGATGGGGTCTCAGCCCGTCATCCACGGCAGTTTCTTCAAATCCACGTTGCCGCCGGTCACGATCACGCCGACCCGCTTTCCCCGGAACACATCGGGGTTCTTCAGGATCACCGCAAGGGGCGGCGCGCAGGACGGCTCCATCACGATCTTCATGCGCTGCCAGGTCAACAGCATGGCTGCGACGATCTCATCCTCGCTGGTCGTCAGGATATCGGTCACGTGGTTGCGCACGAAATGCCATGTCAGATCCTTGAGCGGCACCTTGAGCCCGTCGGCGATGGTGTCGGGCGCATCGTCGGCGATGATGTGTCCGGCGCGAAAGGAACGCGCCGCATCGTCGGCCTGTTCCGGTTCGGCGGCATAGATCATGGTTTCGGGGGCGATGTGCGACAGCGCGAGGCAGGTTCCAGAGATCATGCCGCCGCCGCCGATGGGCGCCACGACCGCATCGAGCCCGCCACCGTGATCGGCGTGCATCTGTTCCATCAGTTCGCGCGAACAGGTGCCCTGCCCCGCGATGACGCGCGGATCGTTGTAGGGATGGACGAAATCGGCCCCGGTCTCTGCATGGACCTTGGAAAACACCGCCTCACGGCTGCTGGTGGACGGATCGCATTCGGTGATGATCCCGCCATAGCCCTGCACCGCGTCCTTTTTCGCCTGCGGGGCGGTGCGCGGCATCACCACATGGCAGGGAATGCCGCGCCGTCCCGCGGCATAGCTGAGCGACAGCGCGTGGTTGCCGGAACTGTGGGTGGCGACGCCCTTCTCGGCCATGTCGTCCGACAGGCCGAAGACCGCGTTGGACGCGCCGCGCACCTTGAACGCCCCGGCCTTCTGGAAATTCTCGCACTTGAAGAACAGGTGCGCGCCGGTCATCGCGTCGAGATAGCTTGAGGTCAGCACGGGCGTGCGGTGAATATAGGGGCGGATCCGGTCATGCGCCGCGATCACGTCGTCGAATGTCGGGATGATCATGTCGCTGCCGTCCATCATGCGGCCTGCCGGTCCGACTTGGCCGCGCCCATCAGAAACGACTTCTGCGCCGCCGCCACGCCGCTCCCCAGGGCAATGTCGAGACCAAGGTCCACCATCACCATTTCGGCGGTCGCGATCCCGCTGAGCATCATTACATCGGTGAGCGATCCGAGATGCCCGATGCGGAACAGCTTGCCCGCGACTTCGCCGAGGCCGACGCCGAACGCCACGCCATAGGCATTGGCCGCATGGGTGACGATGTCGTTGGCATCGAACCCCGCGGGGGTCAAAATCGCGCTGACCGTGTCGGACTGCACATCTTGGCTGACGGCGCAGAGCTTGAGCCCCCAGGCGGCGACGGCGGCGCGCACGCCGGTGGCGATGCGGGTGTGGCGCGCAAAGACATTGTCGAGCCCTTCGTCCAGCAGCATGTCCGAACTGGTGAGCAGCCCGTTCATCAGGCCCACGGCGGGGGTGTATGGATAGGCATTGCTGGCATAGCCCTTGGCCATGTCGCGGATGTCAAAGAAGGTGCGTGGCAGCCCGGCGTCTGCGACACAGGCCCGGGCCTTTTCGGAAAAGCCCACGATGGCAAGGCCGGCGGGCAGCATGAATCCCTTCTGGCTGCCGGTCACGGCCACGTCGACGCCCCAGTCGTCGAACCGGAAATCCATCGACCCGATGGAGCTGACCCCGTCCACCAGCAACAGCGCCGGGTGGTTCGCGGCGTCCATCGCTGCACGGACGGCGCCGATGTCAGACACGACGCCGGTGGCGGTTTCGTTGTGGGTCGCAAGCACCGCCTTGATGGACTTGGCGGTGTCTTCCGTCAGGATCTGTTCGAACGTCGCGGCAGGGATGCCCTCGCCCCAGGGGGTTTCGACCACATGCACGTCAAGACCGAAGCGCTGGCACATGTCGATCCACTTGTGCGAGAACATGCCGTTGCGCGCGATCAAAACCCGGTCGCCGCGCGACAGGGTATTGGTGATCGCGGTTTCCCAGCCGCCGGTGCCGGTGGCTGGAAAGATGAAGATCTCGGCAGATTCCGATTTCATCACCTTGGCGACATTGGCGCGCGCGGGATGCAGGATGCGCCCGAAGATCGGCGAGCGGTGGTCCACCGTGGGCATGTCGCAGGCCTTGCGCACCACCTCGGGGATGTTCGTGGGGCCGGGAATGAAGACCGGGTTCTGAAAGCTCATGGCGTCCTCCTGCATGCGTGCTGATGACGTTTTAGGCGTTTTGCCAACTCCGCGCAATTTTTTTGGATTTGTTTTTCGTTTTGCAGCGGGAAGGAATCGTCTTGCCTTTTCCAAGGTTTGCATTTTTCATGTGGCGAAGCATTTTTTCAGACCGAAAAGAAATCACCCATGTCCGTTGAGAAACGCCCCCGCGGCCGTCCCCGGGCGTTCGATGACAAGACCGACCAGAACGTCGTCAAGTCGCTGGATCGCGCGGTGCAGGTGCTCGAAACCCTCGCCGCGCTGGAACAGGCCACGCTCTCGGGGCTGGCGCAGCGGATGGGTGAATCCCCCGCCACGCTGTACCGGATCCTGATCACGCTGCAACGCCGCGGGATCGTGGATCTGGACGAAACGGCGCAGACTTGGCACATCGGCGCCGGGGCGTTCCTGATCGGCGCGTCGTTCCTGCGACGCACCGCGCTGGTGGAGCTGGCCCGCCCGGTG
>JBGTLJ010000478.1:0-7995 GCA_041744175.1 Oceaniglobus sp.
GCCGTCGCCGATCAAAGCCGCGCCGGGGTCGGCCGCCTTCAGCTCCGGGTGGCCGCCGGTCACACCCTGCCCATGGCATCTCTCCGTTCGGGCCGGAGGTCGTGGGCCGTGCAGGCCCCCATCGACCTCAACCGGGATCACCGCCGGGGCGGCGTCTCCGCTCTCATGAGCAGCCCATGGGCCACGTTTCCGGACGGGGCCGGTCCCTCCGACAGGCGATCGGCAACTGCCCTCCGGACGACCGGGACAGCACAGGCCGTTTCTGCCGCGCACAGGCGGGCCACGAGGCGGGACGGTTTTCCAGGATGTCCCTCTCCGCCCTGAGGAGCCGGTTCCCGCGCCGCAGCCGGTCATTCTGCTGGGCGAGGCTCGGATCCTCCCTCGACACCACATCCCTGTCCCGGTTTGCGGTAATCCCCTTGTTCAGCGTCGACATCCCGACACCCGGATCGTCAGCCACCTGTCTGCGCGCCAGCCCGCCGGTCGGCGCAACGCAGACCGCATCCTTGCGGAAATCGTCGGTCCTTCCATGTCCCCCGGTTCGTCTCCTGTGGTGCAGTGATTGCAATCAAGGAAGCGGCAAGCGCATCGGCCGGGCGACATCCTTGTGGCTGTCGTTGTCGTGGACGGCGTGAAAGGCGTCCCCGAAGGCGTGCAGCGGATCATCTGCACCACGAATGCCATGGACGCGTTGCATCCGGGGTTGCGGCGTCCTGCACGTGCCCGGGGCCATTTCCCGGGTCACGAGGCCGCCCGCAGGCTGCTGTATCCGGTTCTCAACCGCCCGGCGATGGTCTGGAAACGGCCGCCCGGCGGTTGGAGCGAGGCCAAGACCGAAGTCCCCGACATGGCCGGCGATAGGGTCGCCAGCCAATATCGGGAAAAACGGCCAGCCAGAAGCCGCTCCGGCAATTCCTTGACGATCGCCACATGATACTCCTCTCCATTCGTTCACCATGGTCCCGCGCACAGGTCTGCTGACAATCCCGCGACCGGCGGCGACAGGGAGTGGCACTGGAACGCAACGATCATCGCCTCCTCCGCCCGTCTTAGAACCGATGATCGCGGCTTTCTCGGACTGGTCCCAGGGTCACTGTCCGTCGCGGGCCTGTGCCACTTCGCCAAGGTCTTAGACTGATGCCCGGCTTCCGGCCCGGTTCCGAGAGCGACGCCTGCGATCGCTGTATTGCTGCTCGGACAGGGTGCATTGGCATGGCGGTTCCGTGGCGGACTTGTCCCATCAGACATCCTTCCGTTCCGAAGACAGGGGCGCCGCATCAAACCGAGGGGGTCTGCCTACCGGCAGAAAATTTGAACGTTGAGTGGCACCTGACGGACGTTGCCGACCCAATATCCGGACATGGTGGCAATCAGCGCCTGACCATCCCGACAGGCGATTGACCTGCACCCTTCCGGAGCGCACCCCTGAACAAGCGAAAGGCCCGGCATCCATGCCGGGCCCCTGCGATTTTCGGCCTGGTCTCTACTGACGCTTGAGGATCGGCAAGACGGGTCCGGTGTTGACAGCAACAACGCCCGGCAGGCTTCCGTTCGCCGCCCGCGTCGCGCCAAGGTCGAGCGCGCCGCGCATCACGGCAGCGCGGTTGGCCGATTGCGAGATCAGGAAAGCCGGCTGGCCGCCCTGATCGAGAACCGCGATCGCGGTGCGATACCATGGCTCGGCGGCGTTCGAATCCGCATCTGCGCCGAACCCCTCGCGCAGGTGGTGACCCACCACTTCGGAATAGGCGTAATCGCTCTGGCCGATCATCATCATCGCGCCGCCCATGGCCAGTTCCGGCTCGTCCAGGCGATACCCGACGGCCAGGCACATCCGGCCGTAGTCACGCGCCTGATCGGCATCGCTGATGCCAAGGTTGCGGGTCGTCTGGGCGGCCTGCGCCGACACCTGCTGCGGCCCCTGAGCGGTGGCGGATCCGATAGCCTCGGACATTTCAAGCGCGATCGGACCGCAGATTTCATCGCGCATCCGTTCGGCATCGACGCCGTATTCCACCATTATCTGCTGACCGGTCGCCATGGCATCGGTGCGCATGTCGCAGAACTGTTCGCTCAGGGCCTGATCGGGATCAACGATGTTGGACGCCAATGTGACCCCGTTGCTCTGGGTCAGCAGATCCACCAGTTCGCACCTGTCGGCCATGGACCCGCCGGCCTTGAGGCCGCCCGCGTTGGGCTTGAGCGTCGGCAAGAGCGTCGACCCCGCAGCGGCATTCGCGATCTCAGTGCCGCCGGGAGTCACCACCTGGGGCGCCGTCGGAATTGGGCCGGCGTTTGCCATTGCGTCACCGGCAAACTGATTGGCATAGGGATCGGCATAACCGTTGCCTGCGCCAAGGGTATTCTGACCATTGTCGTAGCCGCCGGGATTATAGCCGCCGCCGTTGCCACCGTAGCCGTTTCCGGCGGTGTTGTAGTTCTGTTCGTTGTGGAACTGACGCAGGGTGTCGCGGTTGCCGTAGCCGCCGCTGGCCGCGATCCGGAGATGGCTGTCGAGCAGGAACTGGGTCTGCTGATCGTCCAGCGCGCCCGTGGCCGGATAGCCTAGCGAACTCTGATACTCGCTGATGCCCCGTTGGCTGTTGCGGCCCAGAACACCATCAGCACCGCCGACGTTGAAGCCAAAGGCGTTCAGGGCGTTCTGCACCGCCTTGTTCTCGGCGCGCTGCGCGATTTCGGCCTGACTTGGCTGGCGCTTTTGCTTGAAGACACGTTTTTGCGTCTGAGCCCTGTTGTTGTTTCCGCATCGCAAGGCACCGCTTGCACAGCCGATGATCGCCAGAGCACCCGCGCCGACGAGCGCCCTGCCCAGCGAGTTGCCCGCACTTGCGGGAGCGACGGGGAACACCAGAAAAGATGTTGCGGTGAGCGCGACGGTAAATGACCTGAACATGAATTTGCCTCCGGTGGACCTGGTTGACCTGGTGCAAAGGTCATACCCGATTTGACGTAAAGTAACACGAAAAAAATGCTATTGCGCCGTCATCTGCCTTGGACGGAAGGCGATTCAATCTGCACGTGTAGAAAACGTGCTTCCGTACGATCATGGTCGGCCTTCGCGTCCGAATCCGCTAACATGTGCTGAATGAGGGCGAATCACGGATTTTTCTCTGTGGGCGACCAGGCTTCCAGATCAAGTATCGTGGCGCCGCATGTCAGATGCGAAAGACCGTGTCCCGTAAAGATCGGCTGCGTCGCTGTTTCAGCCGCCCCGGCGCTTCCCGGTTGCGCCCAAGTCATGTTCGATCCGAGCCGCCTTCAGGACGCCCGGACCGACGCCATCATCCGGAACGACGACCCTGCAGAGGCCGGACACCCGATGGAAAGGATCCCGACGGACGAACATTGCCACATCTGGAAGGGGCGTCCCAATACCAACCTGATGCTGGAAAAGAATGGTGTCGTCGGCACCCAGCCGGGCGATGCCGCGCGGGGACTGCAAAATCCGCAACCGGTGGCCGTGCGGCGGGCGGAACCGTTGGGCTGGACGATCCGATGAGCCAGACCGCGATTCCGGGTCCAGGCCGGGAGATGGTTCTGGACGGTGATCTTGACGCGGGCGTCGGCGCGATGGGCAAGCCGTTTGCCTGATCGCATGCAGGTTGGGACTGGCCGACAGGGCCGTCCTTTCACGTACAGCACATGCCAGGCGCGATGGCCGAGGCAGGATGACGCGCGATCGGCTTGCCGACATGGCCCGCCGACACCACGCAAACTCGGACGATACGCACGTGACTTTCCCGCTCAGTTGTCGCCGCGAATTGCGGCACCCGTTTGCGCATGCCAATTTCCCACATCCGGGCTTGGCTTTGACCCTCGGCCGCATCACCTGCCTTCCCCGAACCGGGGCGATGACATCCTGTCGTCGCAATCGGCCCGGGTGACCCCTGCCTCCAGTTCCAAAGTCACGACAGGTCGTGCCCCGGGGAAGTCGCAGCACTCCTCATCCATTGGCCGGGATACTGGTTGCCCTGTGGGGTAACAAAGCAAAATGCCCGGGCTTTTCCACCGATCACTGTCTGTGATGCACCTCTTGAAGCCCGTGGACAGGCGTTGCGATCCCCTCCATACGGGCCTTGAGTTGCAGGGCAAGGAACTGCGAATAGTGGCGCGACTGGTGCAGGTTGCCGCCGTGAAACCACAGCCCCTCCTGCTGGGTTGGTTTCCACATGTTGCGCAACTCTCCCTCCCACGGGCCGGGATCCTTGGGCGTGTCGGACCCGAGCCCCCAGCATTTGCCGACCTTGTCCGCCACCTCCTGGCTGATCAGCTGCGCGGCCCAGCCGTTCATCGATCCGTAACCCGTGGCCAGCACTATCAAATCGGCGTCCAGCGCGGTGTCATCGTCCAGCACCAGCCCGCCGGGCGTCACTTCGGCGACCTGTCCATGGGCCAGCTTTATCTTGCCGTCCGCCACCAGTTCGGAAGCGCCCACATCGATGTAATAGCCCGACCCGCGGCGCAGGTATTTCAGGAACAGCCCCGTCTCGTCGGCCCCGAAATCCAGCTTGAACCCCGCCTTTTCGAGCCGCGCATAGAAATCGGCATCGCGCCTCTTCATCTCGGCACATTGCGGCCCCTGAATGGCGGGCAGCACCTTGTAGGGGATCGAGGCGAATATCAGATCGGCGGTGTCGGTGTCGATGCCGTTCGCCACCGCATCCTCGGAATAGAGCGCGCCAAGCGCCAGATCCATGAGCGTGTCGGATTTCGAGATGTGAGTGGACGACCTCTGGATCATCGTCACATCGGCCCCCGATTCCCACAGTGCGGCACAGATGTCATGGGCGGAATTGTTCGACCCCACCACCAGAGCTTTCCTGCCCTTGTACGCATCGGGGCCGGGATGTCTGGACGAGTGGTGGATGTCTCCCTTGAAACTGTCCATGCCCGGCAGGCCGGGGATGTTCGGGACCGCCGACATGCCCGTGGCAAGGACCAGGTGGGTGGGGTTCAACACCACCTCCTGTCCATCCCGCTCCACGGTCACGGTCCAAATCTGCGCCGTTTCGTCATAGGATGCCGATTTGCAGGTGCTCTTGGTCCAGTAGTTCAGTTCCATAATCCTGGTATAGCTTTCGAGCCAGTCCCCGAGCTTGTCCTTGGGGGCAAAGACAGGCCAGGTGTCGGGGAACGGCAGATACGGCAGGTGGTCGTACCAGACCGGATCGTGCAGGCAGAGCGATTTGTAGCGGTTGCGCCAGCTGTCCCCGGCGCGGGCGTTCTTTTCAACGATGATGGTCGGAACGCCCAGCCGCCCCAACCGGGCCCCAAGGGCGATGCCGCCCTGACCGCCGCCGATGATCACGACATAGGGTTGCATCTTGTACCCCAGTTCAGCTTCTCTGCGCACGCGCCGCTCTGACCATGTCTCGCGGTTCGGATCCGCGCCGTGCACCACGCCCGGTTCGCGGGCGCGGCCCTTCCTTTCTTCGTGTCCGATCAGTTCCTGCGCCGTCGTCAGCAGCGTCCAGCAGCCACCATCGTTCAACCGGATATGCCCCTTGCCCCGCACCGTGTCGGTTTCGAACGTGAACCAGGCATCGGTGATCCCGTCTGCCTCTGTGGGTTCGCCAGACAGGGTGAAGGCGCGGGCATGGATATGCCCCAGCGTGTCCGCCGCCATGGCGCCGATTGCGTCGCGGCCCTCGAGCGTCTTGAGATTCCAGGTGAAGGCAAGAAAATCGCGCCAATAGCAATCGTCGGCGAACAGCGTTCTTAGCGCCGCGACATCCTTGCCGCCCAGCGCCTCTTCGAATTTGGCCAGCCACGTCTGGACCCGGCCGATCGGTGATGCGACATCCATTTTTCTTCCTCCCCGAAAGTTGCCTGACGGCCCGCCCTTTGCCCGGCAGTTGCGTGCAGCGTAGCCGTGTGCCCGGTCGATCCCAAAGCATTTTCTGCACGCCCGCGTACGACCGGCGGTTGCGCGGCAACCAGTTTCCCTTTGCGAAGGGCTGTGCCCGTCCCTAATGTCCCCACTGGGGGTGGGTGCCATGACAGAGACGTTCAGACATGTGTTTGCCGCGACGAAACCGGTGATCGCCATGGTCCATATCGGCGCGTTGCCCGGATCGCCGCTGCACGATCCCTCCCTTGATCTGGTGGGCGGGGCGCGGGCCGATCTGCGGGCGTTGCAGGCCGCCGGGTTCGACGCGGTGATGTTCGGCAACGAAAACGACCGCCCCTATGAATTCGACGTGGACATGGCCAGCACAGCGACCATGGCCGCCATCATCGGCGAGCTGAAAGCCGAGATCACTGTACCATTCGGTGTGAACGTGCTGTGGGACCCGATGGCAACCATCGCGCTGGGTGCGGCGACAGGCGCCGCCTTCGTGCGCGAAATATTCACCGGTGCCTATGCATCCGACATGGGGCCATGGAACCCCGATGCCGGGCGCGCCATGCGCTATCGCAACCGGCTGGGGCGGCGGGACATGGCGATGCTCTACAACGTCAGCGCCGAATTCGCTGATTCCCTGGACCGCCGCCCATTGCCTGATCGGGCCCGCAGCGCCGTATTCTCGTCGATCCCCGACGCGGTGCTTGTATCGGGCCAGATCACCGGCGAAGCGGCGGCGATGACCGACCTTGAGGCGGTCAAGGCCGTGCTGCCCGACACGCCGGTGCTGGCCAATACCGGTGTTCGCCACGACACCGTGGCCGATGTGCTGGCCGTGGCGGATGGCTGCATCGTCGGCTCGTCCCTCAAGGTGGACGGGCAGACGTGGAACGCGGTCGATCCCGACCGCGCCGCCGATTTCATGGACCGGGTCCGGGCCACCCGATGAGGGACCGGATCCGCCGCGATCTTGTGGATCTGATGCAGGTGCCGGGGCTGTGCGGCCACGAAGACCGGGTGCGCCGCAACATCGCCGGGCGGCTGGATGCGATCGGGGTCGGCAGCGAAACCGACCGGCTTGGCAACCTCTGGGCCAGCTTTCCGGGTGACGGGCCATCGGTGATGCTGTTCGCCCATATGGATCAGCTTGGGTTCGTCGTGCGCCGGATCGAGCCGGACGGGCTGATCCGGCTCGAACGGCTTGGCGGGGTGCCCGAACGGGCATTGGCGGCGCAAGAGGTGCTGATCTGCGTCGGCGAGGGGCGCGATGTGCCCGGGGTGATTGCCAACAAGAGCCACCATGCAACGACCCCGGACGAGAAATACCGCGTGCTGCCCTACAGCGAGGTCCATGTCGATACCGGCCTGTCCGACCCGGCAGCGGCGGGCGTCCGCATTGGCACGCCGGTGGTCTATGCGCCGCGCGCCATCTCACTGGGGTCGGATCGCATCTGCGGAACCAGCGTCGACGACCGTGCAGGATGTGCCGTCCTGCTGGAAATCGCCCGCCTTCTCGCGGCGCGCGAAACCGGCCCGCCCGTGCATCTGGCCTTCTCCGTGCAGGAGGAATTCAACCTGCGCGGCGCATTGCCCCTCGCCCAAAGGCTGCTGCCTGACATCGCGATCCAGATTGATCTGATGCTGGCCACCGACACGCCCGATATGGCCGGGCGGGGCGATGTGACGCTGGGGGGCGGCCCCGCGATCAGCCTCTATTCGTTCCACGGTCGCGGGACGCTGAACGGTGTGATCCCTCATCCGGCCCTGGTCGATCTTTTCGGACGGGCGGCAGAGGCGCAGGCGATCCCCCTGCAACGCAGCGCCCAGGTCGGCGTGCTGACCGATCTGTCCTATGTACAGCTGGTGGGGCAGGGCGTTGCCGCCATCGATGTGGGGTTTCCCATGCGCTGTTCCCATTCCGCACGCGAGATCTGCGATCTGAACGATCTTGTCGGACTGACCCGGCTTCTGGATGCGGCCCTGACCCGGATCGGCGCGGATTTCTCTCTGGACCGGGATGCTTTTACGCGATGACCTATACCCTTGGCATCGACATCGGCACCTATGAAACCAAGGGCGCTCTGGTGGACGCGGCAGGCGCCGTTCACGCCCGGGCCGCCCGCGGTCAC
>JBGTLJ010000479.1:0-2339 GCA_041744175.1 Oceaniglobus sp.
CAGCGTGGCGCTGGCCGGGATCCGGGCCATCCGCAGGCGGGCGGCGTTCAGCTCTGTGCCCTGGCGCGCGTAATGCGCCGTCAGCAGCGCGCGGGCATCGTCACGCACGTCGATGCTGTCGTCGAAGGCGGCGGCGATGCAATCGGCGGTGATGTCGTCATGGGTCGGCCCGATCCCGCCCGAGGTGAAAACGTGATCGAAAGCGTCGCGCAGGCTGCGCACAGCGGCGACGATCGCGCCGGCATCGTCGGCGACGATGCGCACCTCGCGCAGATCGATGCCGTGACGCGTCAGTTCGCCCGCCAGATGATGCATGTTGGCATCGCGGGTGCGTCCTGACAGGATTTCGTCGCCGATGACCAGCATTGCCGCGGTGGGGTTCGCCATCACTGTGTTCCTCGTTGGGGTCTGCCCTGACTAGCCCCCCGCAGGTTGCCGCGCCAGCCCCGGGCGCGATGGTCCGCCCGCCGGGCTTTCCCGGGTCAACGGGGCGATGGAGCGCCGCACCGGTCACCGCCCCAGGGTCGGGAGTGTTGATCGCCCGGCGGCCCCTGTGCATCGGCTGACGTCTCTGCTAGCCGGGGCGCGATGAAATTCGACGCTGCGCTGATCCCCGGGCGTCTGGTCCGCCGCTGGAACCGGTTCCTGTGCGAGGTTGCGCTGGACACCGGGCAAACCGTGCACGCCCATTGCCCCAATCCCGGTGCCATGCTGGGGCTGAAGGATGCGGGCCTGCGGGTCTGGCTGGAACCCAACGACGATCCGCGGCGAAAGCTGCGCTATGGCTGGCGGCTGGCGGAACTGCCCGGGGGGCACTGGGCGGGGATCGACACCTCTGTGCCCAACCGGGTGGTGGGCGAGGCACTGCGCGCCCATGCCGTGCCTTCGCTTGCCGCCTACGGGACCGTGCGCCCCGAGGTACGCTATGCAACCCGCAGCCGGGTCGATTTCCTGCTGAGCGAACCGGGCCTGCCCGACGCCTATGTCGAGGTCAAGAATGTGCATCTGCGGCGCCGTGGCGATCTGGCGGAGTTCCCGGATTGCGTCACCACGCGCGGCGCGCGGCATCTGCGCGATCTTTCACAAATGGTGGCTGAAGGGCACCGCGCCGTGATGGTGTACTTGGTCCAGCGGACCGATTGCGCGGCACTGGAGATGGCGGGCGATCTCGATCCCGGCTATGCGGCTGCCTTCGCCGCGGCCCGGGCGGCGGGGGTCGAAATGCTGTGCTTCGACACGATGATCGATGTGGCGGGTGTCGGCCTCAACCACGCGTTGCCGGTAGGGCCGTCGTGATCTGGTCAATTGGACGAAGGTATCGTATATTTATATGATTATATTCCGGAGTGATCCATGGACCAGACGAACCGAGGCCGCCTGACGAAGGATGGCATCCGCATCTACGAACCGGACGACTTTGCGGGAATGCGCGCCGCCGGTGCCCTGGCGGCGCGGATTCTGGACGACATCGCGCCGCATGTGACGGCGGGTCAGACGACAGGGGCCCTGGACGCGATGATTGCCGAATGGATCTCTGCGGCGGGCGCGACCTCGGCCACCGTCGGTTACAAGGGGTATCAGCACGCCAGTTGCATTTCGGTCAACCACGTGGTGTGTCACGGGATCCCGGGCGAAAAGATCCCGGACATGCATACGCTGAACAACAAGATCGTGAAGTTCCGGCCGGATGATCGATTGCTGGACGGCGACATCCTGAACATCGACGTCACTGTGATCGTCGACGGCTGGTTCGGCGACACGTCGCGGATGTATGCGGCGGGCCGGATCGGCCGCAAGGCGGAACGTCTGGTGCAGGTGACCCATGATGCGTTGATGATCGGCATCGACGCGGTGCGCCCGGGCAACACGTTCGGCGACATCGGCCATGCGATCCAGACCTATGCCGAAGGCCAGCGGATGTCGGTTGTGCGGGATTTCTGCGGCCACGGGCTGGGCCGGGTGTTTCATGCGCCGCCCAACGTGCTGCACTACGGTCGCCCGGGCACCGGCGCGACGCTCGAAGAGGGCATGGTGTTCACCGTCGAGCCGATGATCAACACCGGGCGCGCGGAAACCAGGGTTCTGGCCGACGACTGGACGGCGGTGACGCGCGACAAGTCGCTGTCGGCTCAGTTCGAGCATTCGGTGGGCGTGACCGCGACGGGATGCGAGATCTTCACGACCTCGCCCGGCGGCATCTTTCACCCCACGTACTGATCGCGCTCTCCGCGCTCTGACGTGGCGGTCCCGGTCGGGCCGGTCGGCCTGCGGGTCGGGATCCTGCCGACAGACATCCTTGTTGCGGCCCCGGGGCAGACCCGGTCGTCTGGGCACGGGCT
>JBGTLJ010000480.1:0-4651 GCA_041744175.1 Oceaniglobus sp.
GATCTGGACTGGCGGCTGAGCGTGATCGGCGACGGCCCGGCGCGCGGTGCAGTGGAGGCGATGTTCGCCAGGTTGCCGCAGGGTCGTGTGACGTTCGAGGGCGTACTGCCCGCATCGGAGGTGGCCGCGCGTCTTTCGCGCATGGCGGTCTTTGTCTGGCCGGGAGTGGGAGAGGCCTACGGCCTTGCCTATCTCGAAGCGCAGGCCGCCGGGGTGCCGGTGGTCGCGCTCGACACCGCCGGAGTGCCCGAGGTGGTAAAGCAAGGCGAGACGGGAATTTTGTGCCCGCCGGGCGATCCCGCCGCCTATGGCGCAGCGCTGCGTGTCCTGCTGACGGATGGGCCACGACGTGCAGCCATGGGGGCGGCTGCGCGCAAACAGGTCAATCGTCGACACGACCTGATCTCTGCGACAGCACGATTGCGGAAATTGCTGACACCGTTGCTGGAGGCGCGCCAATGAGTGCGGGTATCGGCGGCATCAAGACCAGACTGGACGCCATGGCGGCCCGGGGCGTGCGGCTGAATATGTGGTGGCGCGATGACGATGCGGTCACGCCTGGTGCGGCGCTGGACCGGCTGATCGGTCTGGGTGCGGTTCACAGGGTGCCATGTCTTCTCGCAGTGATTCCCGCGGGGGCGACCGCTGCTCTGGCCGAAAGGTTGCGGGAAGAGCCGCTGGTGCATGTGGCGCAACATGGCTGGAACCATGAGAACCACGCCGGCGCGGGCGAGAAGAAGCAGGAGTTGGGCGCGCATCGGCCCCTTTCCGAGGTGCTGGGGCAACTTGCCGAGGGACGTGCGCGGCTCGCACACCTGTTTGGCGACAGGGTCGTGGCGATTCTGGTGCCGCCTTGGAACAGGATTGCGCTTGATGTGGCTGCCGGATTGCCCGCATTGGGATTTGACGCCCTGTCGGTTTTCGGGACCGAGACGCCCGACCCCTCGACACCCGCCCGCCTGGCGAGGCTGAACGCCCATGTGGACCTGATCGACTGGCACGCCACACGTGGCGGGCGCGACGATGGAGCATTGGTCAGGGATCTGACGGCAGCGATGGACGCCGGGGTGCGCAATGTAGGGCTGTTGACCCACCACCTTGTCCACGACGCGACCGCTTGGTCGTTCATGAATAGGCTGTTCGCCATGACCGCGCATCACCCGGGCTGCGTCTGGCGCCATGCGACGACAATCTTGGCAGAGCGCGTACAGACCTGATGGACGTCTCCCAGACGGGAAGGCGGTGACACGGAGCGTCTGGAAATTGGCAGAACGGCTGCTCGCGACACACCCCGGCGCATTCACGTATGCTCATCCCTTGCCCATCGCCCGCGGCGCCGCCTTCACCATGGCCGCCTTCACCATGGCCGACATCCTCGATGGCCACCCCGATGACACCGCGGGCGGGGTGCGAACGTTCACGGCGACAATGATCGCCATCGTTTGCAATGACCAGACCACTGCCAATGGCCGTCAACCAAGGGCAATGTTCGGGTGGCGGCGGTTTTGGAACGATTTCCAGTTCGGACATCGGCGGGGCTTGGGTCCCTGTCGGTTTCAGGCCGTTGTCCTGGATGGAAGGACCCGTTTTCCATCGAAGTGCAGAGCCGTACCACGCAGGTGGGCCTGCGCCGCTCTCAGCGACTGTCGGTGCGCTGTGACGCGCCATCGGCCATTGCTACCGCCCCTGCGGCAGCTTGCCTGTCGACCTCGTTCACATGTTCGGCTGCGGCTGCCTTGACCACAAGCTCCTGATCCTTCGTCAGTCTGGAATGGTCTGTGCCCCCGAAGTCCACCTTGACCTCGCGGCGGGCAAATTCGATGCCGGCCTTTTCAAATTCTTCCTTGATCCGCGTGTACACCTTCTTGCGGATCATGAACTGGGCCCCTGGCTTGTGGGTGAACTTGCCGCGCAGAACGATGCCATGATCGTTGTATTCATAGACGCCCTGGCTTTTGAAGGGCTCGATGAACCCCGGACCCAGTTCGGGATCCGCCAGCAACTCCTGACCGATCCTCTTGAAGATCTTGCGGACCTTCTCGACGTCCGTGTCGAACGGCACGGTGAACCGCAGCTTCATGATGCCCCAGTCGCGCCCGAAGTTGGTAACGGTCTTGATCTCGGAATAGGGTACGATCAGCACCGGTCCCTTGGCATCGCGCAGCCGCAGCGAGCGCAGGGATATCCGGTCAACCGTGCCGACAGACCCGCCCGCGTCGACGTATTCGTTCATCCGGAACGCGTCGTCGATCAGAAAGAACATCCCCGATATGACGTCCGCCACCAGTTTCTGCGAGCCGAAGCCAACGGCGATGCCGACGATCCCGGCACCTGCCAGCAATGCCGTGACGTCGATTCCCAGATTGGCCAGCATCATCAGGACGGTCACCGAAAGGATCATGCCCTGCAGCGCGACCGACACCGGCGGCAGGATCGTGCCGAGCCGGGTGGTGGGCTTGCCGCCCATGCCTTCGCCGTCGAATGACGGCGCGTCGGCAACGGCATCGGCGGTCTGTTCGCGGGCCAGCCGGATGTTGATGGCCAGGCGTACGATTTCCCATGTCAGATAACCGATGACCGCGATCATTCCGACCTTTACACCGGCGCTGGCCAGCCGGTCGCCGATCCCGGCCGACGCCATGGCCATGGGCGACACGTGCCACATCTGCGCGGTGGCCAATAGAACGGCGCCAAAGACCAGCACGCGGCCGATGCGCACATAGGCCCGGTTCCCGGCGTCATAGGCATCCTGTGCCACCTGGCCCTGTCCTTCCATCGGCGGCATCAGGTGCCGCACCACGGCATGAATCAGCGTGTCCAGCAGCGGCGCGACCAGCACGATGGCAAGGCTGATAAAATGCCGTCCCCCGGACAGAAACCGGCCTGCGTTCATCACGCTTGCGCCGAGGCAGAACAGCCAGACCGCCAGGATCGACACCACGGCAAGGTAGGGATAGGCGCGGATCGACCATGCATCGAACGCCGTCAGATGCGTACGCCGGCCAGCCATGATCGACCGCCAGCCGTCGCGCGTGACCCAGAACAGCACGGCCATCCATCCGAAGAACATCACGTTGAACCAGAACCAGAACCCCGTCACGCCGCCGAACACCCGGTGCAATGCCAACATCGCGAACGTGGCGCCAAGGGCATAGGTGATGCCGGTGAAGTTCCAGAACAGGATTTTTGCCGTGCGGTCGTCGACGCTCAGCAGCCGACCATCCCGCCACCACGGTGCCAAAAAGAACCGCAGCAGGGCAACGATGACCTGCGGCATGAACACCAGCCAAAGCATGATCTGCGAGGCCACCGGCGCGGTTTCGTCGGGCTTCAGCAGTGTCAGCACCGCAATGGCCGACACCGCGAACACGGCCGCGCCGATCAGATGATAAAACAGCCGCAAACCGGACCGGTGCAGCGCCCCAGCCAGATCGATGGGCGCCACCGTTGCTGCGCGCAGGCGGCGCCGCCATATCGGATGCAAAGCGTATTGCGCCGCCATCCCTGCGGCGATGGCAAAAGCCGCGGCGATCAGCAGGCGCCGCAGACCGCCATC
This sequence comes from Oceaniglobus sp., assembly GCA_041744175.1. GTDB lineage: Bacteria > Pseudomonadota > Alphaproteobacteria > Rhodobacterales > Rhodobacteraceae > Oceaniglobus. The sequence continues at coordinate 3,557 of JBGTLJ010000480.1, forward strand.
GCCCAGTCGCTCGGCAAAGCGGCCCAGCACCGCTGCCTCTGCGCTCAGGAATTCAGGGATGTGGGTGACGCTGTAGGTCGCCGTCTTTCCGATTCGGCGCATCATCTCCGCCAGCAGCGCGCCCAGGCTTTCGTAGCCACCCATCGGAACTGTCGGTTGTGTGGCGAGGGCATCCAGCCGGTCCAGCAACAGCGCGCGCACTTGCCCATCAGAGAGACGCGACACCAGCGCATTGATGGATTCCGGCGTCAGCGGATCGGGTAGGGTGACAGCGGCCGGAGCGTCGCCTGCACCGACCGTACCGCCCGCAGGCAACCTGGGGGTCTGGGCCACCAGCGGTGCGGCGCCAAGCGCGAAGATCAGCGCCCACATCACGCCCAGTCTGATGACGATGCCGCCCATGGGCCCTCCACGATGATGCATGCATCGCTTAGCTTAAAGCAGTTTAATCATATCATGAAACCTATCTGACGGCCCAAAGCCTATTTCGCCGTCTTCAGGACCGGACGGTGCGCAAATCATTCTGGCGGGTACCGAGAGGGTGCCTTGGGCTTGGCGAACTTGCCCTGAAAATTTGTCTCCATCCTACAAAACCTCCTCAGTCTGATGTGCAAGGTTCGCGTTTCCCGCAGCGGGTTCTTGCCGCGGCGGCTGTCATGGGAATATGAGGCGCGGTGCTTCGGTTCATCACGGTTATGCGAACCCGGACCATCGCCATCCGTCGCTCAAAGTCCCGCCCCATGGGGCGTTGTCCCGAAAGTTTCGGACTGTGCATCCATTTCACGGCAAGCACGAGGTCCGCAGTTCCTGGCGGTCGGCGACCGTACCTGCGGTGGCGGCCTTCCAGGGCTTCGCATTCGGCATGACCGGGAGGCATCGGTCCCGGCGGACAGGGGCCATGCCAGCGCTGCCCGCGAGGCGGCGCTCCCTGGCTATGGCAGGTTCCGGGGCGGCATGCGCAAGGGGCAGAAGGGCGGCAAACCGTACCCCGCCGACGGCAATCGCCCGGATCATCGCGTCGCCATTGTCGCTCGCAGACCATTGTCGCCCGGGGCCACGGCGCCCCGGTGGCACCCACGGGCGCCGGTCGCGCCT
>JBGTLJ010000481.1:0-4917 GCA_041744175.1 Oceaniglobus sp.
TCGCCCCCTCCGCCGGGGTGGCGGCATGAGTGCCGCGGCGCCGCACCGGGCCATCCTCGGGCCTGACCAGAGGATCGCTCGCAGCGTGTCCACACTACAAGATCCTCGGGTCGGGCCCAAGGATGGCGCCCGCCGCACCGCCGCCGCGGGCCGCACCGGCAGACGACCGGCATACGCCGTTCATACGCAATTCATACGCCGCAGGTCCGGAGGCAGGGCATGAACAAGACCGTCAATCAGAAGGCCTGGTTCCTCGTCCTTCCCGTTCTGGTCCTTGTGGCATTCTCGGCGGTGATCCCGCTGATGACGGTGGTGAACTATTCGGTCCAGGACACCTTCGGCAACAACCAGTTCTTCTGGGCCGGGCTGGAATGGTTCGATGACCTGATGCATTCCGACCGGATGTGGAACGCCCTGGGGCGGCAGTTGATGTTCTCGGCGATCATCCTTGCGATCCAGATTCCGCTGGGCATCTTCGTGGCGCTCAACATGCCGAAAAAGGGTTTCTGGGCCAGCCTGTGCCTCGTGCTGATGTCCCTGCCCCTGCTGATCCCGTGGAACGTGGTCGGGACGATCTGGCAGATCTTCGGGCGGGTCGATATCGGCCTGCTGGGCTACACGCTCGACGCCTTCGGGATCGAATACAACTATACCCAGAACACCCTCGCCGCATGGATTACCGTGATCGTAATGGATGTCTGGCACTGGACCTCGCTCGTCGCGCTGCTGGCCTATGCGGGCCTGCAATCCATCCCCGACGCCTATTATCAGGCGGCCAAGATCGACCAGGCAAGCCGCTGGAAGGTATTCCGCTATATCGAGTTGCCGAAGATAACCGGGGTGCTGATGATCGCGATCCTGCTGCGGTTCATGGACAGTTTCATGATCTATACCGAACCCTTCGTCGTCACCGGCGGCGGTCCGGGCAACGCCACAACGTTCCTGTCCATCGACCTTGTGAAGATGGCGCTGGGACAGTTCGATCTTGGCCCGGCGGCGGCGTTCAGCCTGATGTATTTCCTGGTGATCCTGCTAATTTCATGGGTCTTCTACACTGTAATGACCAACCTGGACAAAAGGGACGGCGTGTGATGACCGACGCGACCCAAGCCCCCGGTGCCGGCACGATCCCCGGCAGCATGGTCGAACCCCGCGTGGCGACGCGCAAAAACCGGTTCCGCCCCAATGGGTCGGTCGTGGTGATGACGATCTACCTGCTGTTCCTGCTGATCCCGATCTACTGGCTCCTGAACATGAGCCTGAAGACCAACACCGAGATCCTGAACAGCTTTACCCTCTGGCCCCGGAATCTGACCTTCGCGAACTACGAAACGATCCTCACCGATCCCGCGTGGTACATGGGTTACGTGAACTCACTGATCTATGTGGTTATGAACACGGTGATTTCCCTTGCCGTGGCCCTGCCCGCCGCCTATGCGTTCTCACGCTATCACTTCATGGGCGACAAACATCTGTTCTTCTGGCTGCTGACCAACCGCATGGCGCCCCCCGCCGTGTTTGCGCTTCCGTTCTTCCAGCTCTACTCATCGGTGGGCCTGTTCGACACCCACATCGCCGTGGCACTGGCCCACTGCCTGTTCAACGTGCCCCTCGCGGTGTGGATCCTCGAGGGATTCATGCGCGGCGTCCCGAAGGAAATCGACGAGACCGCATATATCGACGGCTACAGTTTTCCGCGCTTCTTCATCAAGATCTTCACGCCGCTGATCGCATCGGGCATCGGGGTCGCCGCGTTCTTCTGCTTCATGTTCTCATGGGTCGAACTGCTGCTCTCGCGCACCCTGACCACGGTCGACGCCAAACCGATCTCTGCCATCATGACCCGCACGCAAGGCGCCAGCGGCATCGACTGGGGCGTCCTCGCCGCCGCCGGCGTGCTCACCATCGTCCCCGGCGCCCTCGTCATCTATTTCGTGCGCAACTACATCGCCAAGGGCTTTGCCCTGGGGAGGGTGTGATGGTGCCCGCAGCAAAGCGCGACGTCATCCTCGGGCTTGACCCGAGGATCTCCCGGCCCCACGCTACCGGCCGCAATGCACGTCTACATCGTCACCAACAAGACCGCAGGAACGCTCTATATCGGGGTGACGGGCAACCTCGTGCGACGGATCTTCGAGCATCGCAACCATGCGCTTCCCGGTTTCACCAATCGCTACAATCTGACCCGGCTGGTCTGGTACGAATCCTACAACGATCCATCGGCGGCGATCCAGCGGGCGAAGTCACTCAAGCGCTACGCCCGGACATGGAAGCTCGACCTGGTCCAGAAGGACAACCCCAACTGGCGGGATCTTTGGAGCGATATCGTTCAGGGCAGTGCGCACGGATCCCTGGACCAGTTGTGGCGCCGGGGGTGAGAGATCCTCGGGTCAAGCCCGAGGATGACGTCGCACTTGGGGCAGCGAACCCGCGAAAGGAATCGGTGTAATGGCATGGATGGCATGGACATGGCCGACCGCGATCTTCTTCATGGTGATCGCTTCGCTGCTGGTCGTCTTCACGGTGCTGGCGATCAAGTACCCCGAGACGCCGCGCACCGGTATACTCCGGATCGAGACGACGCGCGGCGACCGGCTGTTCATCACGCTGCTGGGCTCCGCCTTCATCAACCTCGCCTGGGTCGGGCTCGTCGGCGCGAACCAGCCCTACGCCTTCATAGTTTGCGCGGTCTATGCCGCAGCGGTGTTCCGCTGGGTATAGGCCGCCAAGGGGGCCAGATCCGGATCAACCGGACGGCCCCACCACCGCAAAGTTCATAAACCGGGAGGAACCCCATGAACATCACGTTGAAATCCACCACCGCCCTGGCGCTTGCCATGGCCATGTCGGCGGCACCCGCCCTGGCGGACATGGAGGCGGCAAACGCCTTTCTCGACACCGAGATCGACGGCATGTCGACCCTGACCCGCGAGGAACAGGAGGCCGAGATGCAGTGGTTCATCGACGCCGCCGAGTCCATGCAGGGCATGGACATCAAGGTGGTCAGCGAAACCATCACCACCCATGAATACGAAAGCCAGGTGCTGGCGCCCGCGTTCACCGCGATCACCGGCATTCAGATCACCCACGACCTGATCGGCGAGGGCGACGTGGTGGAAAAGCTGCAGACCCAGATGCAGTCGGGCGAGAACATCTATGACGCCTATGTCAACGACAGCGACCTGATCGGCACCCACTGGCGCTATCAGCAGGTCCGTAGCCTGACCGACTGGATGGCCGGCGAAGGCGCCGAGGTGACATCGCCCACCCTCGATCTCGACGACTTCATCGGCCTCAGCTTCACCACCGCCCCCGATGGCGAACTGTACCAGCTGCCCGACCAGCAGTTCGCCAACCTCTACTGGTTCCGCTACGACTGGTTCAACGACGAGAAGAACAAGGCCGATTTCCAGGAAGCATATGGTTATGAACTGGGCGTGCCGGTCAACTGGTCGGCCTATGAGGACATCGCCGAATTCTTCACCGGCCGTGACCTGTCGCACATGGGCGTCGAGGGCGAAGTCTTCGGCAATATGGATTATGGCAAGAAGGACCCATCGCTCGGCTGGCGTTATACCGATGCGTGGATGTCCATGGCCGGCATGGGCGACGTCGGCACGCCGAACGGCCTGCCCGTCGACGAATGGGGCATTCGGGTAAACGAGAACAGCCAGCCCGTGGGATCCTGCGTGGCGCGCGGCGGGGCCACCAACGACGCCGCTGCGGTCTATGCCGTGACCAAGGCAATCGAATGGCTGAACAAGTACACGCCGCCCACCGCCATGGGCATGACGTTCAGTGAGGCGGGCCCGATCCCGGCGCAGGGCAACATCGCCCAGCAGATGTTCTGGTACACGGCGTTCACCGCCGACACGGTCAAGCCGGGCCTGCCGGTGATGAACGAGGACGGCACGCCGAAATGGCGCATGGCCCCCTCGCCGCACGGCGTCTACTGGAAGGAAGGCCAGAAGGTCGGCTATCAGGACGTGGGATCCTGGACGCTGATGCAATCCACGCCCGTGGACCGCGCCAAGGCGGCCTGGCTCTACGCGCAGTTCGTCACCTCCAAGACGGTGGATGTGAAGAAGTCCGACGTCGGGCTGACCTTCATCCGCGAAAGCACGATCCAGTCCGACCATTTCACCAACCGCGCCAAGAATCTCGGCGGGCTGGTGGAATTCTACCGCTCGCCCGCGCGCACCGCATGGTCGCCCACGGGCACCAACGTGCCGGACTATCCCAAGCTGGCGCAGCTGTGGTGGCAGAACATCGGCGATGCGATGTCGGGCGCCAAGACCCCGCAAGAGGCGCTGGACGCCCTCTGCGAGGCGCAGGAAAGCGTGATGGAGCGGCTTGAGAGGGCCGGCATCCAGGGCGACATCGGTCCGGTGATGAACGAAGAGCAGGATCCGCAATACTGGTACGACCAGGAAGGCTCGCCCGTCGCCAAGCTCGAAAACGAGGACGAAGAGCCGGAGACGGTCAGCTATGACGAGCTGATCAAATCCTGGCAGTAAAACGCCAACGGCCAGGGCGCCCGCGCCCCGGCCACCCCTTCTGGGTCGCGCCATTGCGGTCTCGGGTCCCGGTATTGCCGTCGCTGAAAAGTTGTGGCCTGTCCGATCCAGTCGCACGGCACGGCGCCTGCCTCTCTTGATCGGCGCCGAAAATGTGCCATCCTGACCCGGGTTGTGGTTTCCTGACTGCGCGGCCTCGCCTGGCCAGCCGGGATCCATATGCCGACCGGCCCACTGCCCATTGGACCCCTCGGAAACGCCTGTTCCGCAAGACGACGCCGGGCCCGCGCGGATCGCTGCTTTAGCGCGGCAGGATCGCGCCCCGGTGGCCGACGACCTTCGACGCCTGATCGTGGCCCGCGCGCATTGCCTCGGCCAATCCGGCACCCGACAGATGGCT
>JBGTLJ010000482.1:0-1682 GCA_041744175.1 Oceaniglobus sp.
GCAGGCGGTGCGAGCTGAGAAAGCCGCCTGCCCCTGCCTGGCACCAGATCACATCCTCGCCCAGCAGTTCCCGGTCGGGAAACTCCGCCAGGGTCGCCATGGTCGCGGCGATCACCCCAAGGTTTCCCACCACGATCGAGGCAGGCGAGCGCACGACGATGCCATCGGCGTAATGGTCGTGCAGCGCGTAAATGCGCCGATCCTCCCAGATCTCGCGGGTAACACCCAGGATATAGTCGGGAGGATCGCGATATTTCGGATCGAACCCCTGCATCATTGTCGCCACGTTCCCCCATCAGGACGACACTCGCTGAAGGAACGGCGGCCCGCCCCGCGTCTATCCACCATGGCGCCTGACATATTCAACCAGCCCGAGGGTGGAGCCGTCCTTGCCCGCGCCGTCTGCCTCCCCGGTGACGACAGGTTGCAGCGCCAGCGCAAGCTCCTTGCCCAGCTCGACCCCCCACTGGTCGTAGGAATTGATCCCCAGCAACACACCCTCTACAAACACCCGGTGTTCGTAGAGGGCGATGATCTGGCCCAGCACGAAGGGCGACAGTTCGGGATAGGCCAGCGTCGTCGAGGGCCGGTTGCCCGGAAACACCCGGTGGCGCGACTGCCGCTCAAGCTCTTCGCCCTGAAACCCCTTTTCCATCATCAATGCGCGCGCCTGCTCCAGGGTGCGTCCCCGCAGGAGCGCCTCGGACTGGGCCAGGCAATTGGCGATCAGCAGGGTGTGCTGGTGGCCAAGATCCGCCTCGAACCCGGACGCGCCGATCATGAATTCGCAGGGCACGACGCGGGTCCCCTGATGGATCAGCTGATAGAAGGCATGCTGCCCGTTGGTGCCCGGTTCGCCCCAGACCACGGGGCCGGTATTGACCGGCACGTCGGAGCCGTCCATCGCGACGGACTTGCCGTTGCTTTCCATTTCAAGCTGCTGAAGATACGCGGGCAGACGCAGCAGACGCTGTTCGTAGGGCAGCACGGCGCGGGTGGCATAGCCGCAGCCCTGGTTGTGCCAGATCCCGACAAGGGCCAGCATCACGGGAATGTTCTCCAGCGGCGGCGCCGCGCGAAAGTGCAGATCCATTGCCTCGGCCCCGGCCAGAAAGGCGCGGAATGCCGAAGGACCGATGGCCAGCATCACCGGCAGCCCGATCGGCCCCCACAGGGAATAGCGCCCGCCGACCCAATCCTCGAACCCGAAGACACGATCCGGCGCTATGCCGAAGTCGGCCGTCTTGTCCGCGGCGGTGGACAGGGCGGCGAACTGGCGCCCTGGATCCTTCACCGCCTCGCCCATCCAGGCCTTGGCGGTCGCGGCATTGGTCATCGTCTCGATCGTTGTAAACGTCTTCGACGCGATGATCACCAGCGTCGTTTCGGGATCCAGTCCACGCAGCGTATCTGCGATATGCGCGCCGTCGACATTGCTCACGTAATGCACCCAGGGCCCGTCGTGCCAGGGCGCCAGGGCCAGGGTCGCCATCGCCGGGCCAAGATCCGAACCGCCGATGCCGATATTCACCACGTCGGTGATCGCCCCGCCCTGCCCGCGAAACGCGCCGCCCCGCACCGCATCGGCAAAGGCGCCCATCCGCGTCAGGGTGTCCAGCACACCGGGCATCACATCCGCTCCGTCGACGGTCACCGGCGTGCCGGTCAGGTTGCGCAGCGCC
>JBGTLJ010000483.1:0-2619 GCA_041744175.1 Oceaniglobus sp.
GATCACCGCAGAGGCAAGGGCTTCGTGCACGACCGTGACCCTGGCCGTCGGGTTGCAGCCCCCGCCCTTGAGCCGCGCAAGATACTGGCGCAGTCGGAACACGCCGTGGGTGTCGTAGCCGCAGACATCCGCGTCCACCATCAGCGCCGCGACCTTGGCTGCGTCCCGCTCCGGGACGCCCTGCGAGCGGAACGCCTGAGAAACGAATCCTTCGAGCGCGGCGACAGGGACCGGCGCAAAGGCCGCATCACCCATCGGTCGCCCCCACCCGTTCCACATGCCAGAACACGATCCGCCGCTGCGCATAGGTCACCAGCGCATAAAGCCCCAGACCCAGCAGGCTGAGATAGAGGATCAGCGAGAAGACGCGCGGCGTGTTCAGCTGCGAGGCGGCGATGCGGATCAGCTCTCCGAATCCCTTGCCGCCGCCGAGGAATTCACCGGTGATCGCACCGGCCATGACGCCGACCGCGCCGATCTTGAGCCCGGTAAATATCTGGGGCAGACCCTTTGGCAGCTTCATCTTGAACAGGGTCTGCAGACGGCTGGCGCCCATCGTCTTGAACAGCATCCGCGAATTTTCATCCGCCGCGTGCAGCCCCGCCGCGGTGCCGACCACGATCGGGAAGGTGGCAATGAAGGCGGCCAGCGCCACCTTGGATTCGATTCCAAAGCCCAGCCAGGCGACGAACAGCGGCGCGAAGGCGACCTTCGGCATGGTGTCGATGGCCACCAGATAAGGCATGATGGCGCGTTCGCCGAACTTGGTTTCCCCCACGACGATCCCGAGGGAGAACCCGATGGCGATGGCCAGGGCAAAGCCATAGATGACCTCTTTCACGGTGATCCAAAGCGCTGGCAGCATGTAACCCCCGGTCACCAGGTTCTTGCCCACGAAGATCAGATCCTTCAGCGTCTCGAACGGGCTGGGCAGGATGATCGGCGACACGAGACCCAGGCTGACGGAAAGTTGCCAGAGCGTCACGAAGATCACGAAGACGAACAGCATCGAGATGCCGCGCGGCACGTTGTCGATGAAAGAGGTCTTTTCGCTCCAGACCGTGTCTTCGCCGGTCGGGGGCGCATTGTTGGCCATGGCATCGCTCACAGGTCTTCTCCCTTGTCCAGAAGGCTGCGGATATAGTCCACCTGGGCGCCGAATTTCGGCGTCGTCATCATGTCCAGAGTGCGGGGACGCGGCAGGTCAATGGTCACGATCTCGGCCAGACGACCGGGGCGCGGGGCCATGACATAGACATTGTCGGACAGGATGACCGCCTCCTGGATCGAGTGGGTCACCAGGAACGCGGTCGCGTTCTGTGCCCGGCAGATCCGCTGCAGCTCCATGTTCATCATGTCGCGCGACAGCTCGTCCAGCGCGCTGAACGGTTCGTCCAGCAGCAGCACCGCCGGTTCCGTGATCAGCATCCGGCAGATCGACGCGCGCTGCGCCATGCCGCCGGACAGTTCGTTGGGAAAGACATCCTCGAACCCCTTGAGGCCGACGATGTCCAGCAATTCGCGGGCCTTGACCCTGGCCTTTTCGGCGGCGGCGCGGCCATGTCTGATCTCGATCGGCAGGACGATGTTTTCGATCGTCGTGCGCCAGGGGAACAGGGTGGCCTGCTGGAACATCATCCCGATATCGCTTCGGGTGCCGGTGACCGGTTTGTCCTGCAGGACCACGCGCCCCGTCGATGGCGGGATCAGACCCGCCATGATCTTGAGCAGTGTCGATTTTCCGCAGCCACTGGAGCCGATCACCGAGGAAAAGCTGCCTTTTCGCAAAGTGAAGCTCACGTTTTCCAGAGCCGTGACGCGGTTGCGGGCATAGGTCTTGCCGACGCGGCTGAGCTCGTAGACGGGTGGCGCCGTGACGGCGATGCCGTCGGGCGTGGCTGCGGAGGCGTTCATCAGTTCAGCGCTTCGTTTGCCGCCGCGATGAAGTCGTTGGTATAGGCGGCTTCAAGGTCATCCAGCGGGGCCTCGATCTCGCCACCGGCGACAAGGCTTTCCTGCCATTCCACCCAGACCTCGGGCGGCAGATATCCCAGACCCTGGGACATATCGACGGGTATGGTCTTGGACCGCACCGCATCGAAGAGTGCGGACTGGAATTCCTTGTCCTCGCCTTCCTGCGGATTGCCGTCTGCCAGGTGGCTCAGCACCGTCTCGCGGTTGGCATCGTCCAGCGCAAAGGCATGGCCGCGTGCGAAGGCGCGCAGGAACCCTTCCACCAGTTCCGGCTCGTTGCGGATTGTGTCACCCATCGTGGCAATGCCGTTGCCGAAGAAGCGGGCGAATTCGGGCGGCGTGATGTCACGCACCATCATGCCGCGCTGGTTCAGGATCGCCGCATCTGCAGTTGATGAGGAATACGCTGAGATCGCCTCGCTCTGGAACGCAACTGTGGCCGGGCCGCCGTCGCCGACGGTGAGGAACTCGTAATCCGCACCCTCGCTCAACCCGGCGCTGGTCAGGACGTTGCGCGCAAACCCGACCTCGGCGCCATCGGCGGTGCCGGTGCCGATCACCGTGCCGCGCAGATCCTCGGGCGACTGAACCTCGGACGCTTCGGCGACGACGATGCCGAAATTGCTGCGGGCCGCGACGTTATAG
>JBGTLJ010000484.1:0-1837 GCA_041744175.1 Oceaniglobus sp.
CGCCGGACGGAGCGTCGGAAGCGTCCGGGCCGCAGGGACCGACCGGCGCAGCCCCGCTGCCCGCCGCCCCCCCCGCGGTCAGACCGCTTCCTTACGCACCTCGAACTCTTCGTGGTAGGAGCGGTCGACGTTCACGTCCCAGACGTCATGCCGTTCGCCCATCAGGTTGCGCGCGGCATAGATCGCCGACAGCATCGAATGGTCCTGGTTGTTGTAGCGGTGCAGGCCGTTGCGGCCCACGGTCTGGAAGTTGGTCAGCGACTTCAGCCAGTCCGCGACCACCTCCAGCGCCTCCTGATAATCGCCGTCGTAGACCGGATAGGCCTTCGGCTGCCGGATGATCGCCGCGCCGATGACATCGTCGACATTGGCCAGCCCCAGCTTCTCCAGCTCTTCGCCGGCAAGCTGGCGCAGCGCCGCGTCGGTCATCGACCACAGGCCGTCGTCCTGCTGGCAGAAATACTCCATCCCGATCGACGCCGTCTCCTTGTCGGGCAGCATGTCGGCCGACCAGGCGCGAAAGTTCTGGATCCGGCCGACCTTCACCTCGGGCGCGTGCACGTAGATCCAGTTGTCGGGGAACGGATCGGCCTTGTTCAGCACCAGCGTCACGATCAGGAAGTCTCGGTATTTCAGCCGGTCGGCGGCGGCGACCACCTCTGGCGGCGGCGGCGGATCGAAGGCGTGGACCAGGTCGCGCAGGGCCATCGAATTGATCACCTCGCCCTCGCGGGTGTCGTGGACCTGGGTCTCGCCAGTGGTGTAATCCTTCACCTCGATCGCCGTCACCAGTTGGCCTTCGCGCTGCAGCCGCTCGACGCCCTTGTTCAGGTGCACCGACCCGCCCGAGCGGTTCACGATCTCTTGCGTCTTTTCCCACATCTGGCCGGGGCCGAGGCGCGGATACTTGAATTGCTCGATCATGCTGGTGGTGTCGTTGGCGCCCGAGATCGAATTCCACACCGCCTTGGTCAGCGACAGGTTCTTGATGCGCTGCGCGGCCCAGTCGGCGCGGATGCTGCTGGGCGGAATCCCCCACACTTTCTCGGTGTAGCTGCGGAAGAAATGCATATACAGCCGCCCGCCGAAGCGGTTGATCACCCACTGCTCGAACGTGTCCTCGACCTTGTGCGGGCGCACGCGCCATTTCGCATAGCTGGCGAGGATCCGCAGCGATTCGTAGGCACCGATGTTCTCCAGCGCGTTGAAGATCTTCAGCGGATAGCTGAAGAACCGCCCACGATAGTAGATGCGGCTCAGCCGTGGCACGGTGATGAAATCCTCGCCGACGACGTCGTTCCACATCTTCTCGACCTCGGGGACCTTGGTGAAGAAGCGGTGCCCGCCGATGTCGAAACGGTAGCCGTTGCTGGTCTCGGTGCGGGCGATTCCGCCCACCATATGCGACGATTCGAACACCGTCGGCCGCAGGGATGTCGATTTCGTGACCAGCTCATAGGCCGCGGTAAGGCCGGCTGGTCCGCCGCCGATGACGTAAACGTCCTTGGTCTGTGCCCGGCTACCGTCCATGTGCAATCCATCCTTCCGGCATCGCCGCAACCCCGCCATGCCTGTAAACTTGAACTTGTTTCGCCAAATTGCGCGACAGCGCGATGACAGACGGTCCGTCGCGTTGCCCTGCCCCATTAACACGCCGATCGCCACGGCAAAAGGCGCCTTAACGTTAACCGCCCGGCCGGACGGCGCCGAATGGCGCACGCGCGTGCCGTCTGCCGCAGCACGCGGCACATCTGCAAGCGTCGCCGGCGCCGCGCGCTCTAGGACAGGCGGTCCAGAACGTGCATCTGCCGCCCGCCGTCCTGCAGGGTGGTGACGA
>JBGTLJ010000485.1:0-6236 GCA_041744175.1 Oceaniglobus sp.
GGCGCGCGCCGGACAGATCACCGGGGATTGGGGCCAGGGTCGCGCGGGCGCGCTGGTGTCGGTGTTCGCCCAGCTCGAAGCACACGATCGCGCGCGCGCCCTCTGACCGTCCGAAACTGCCGGACCGGCACGGCAAACGCCCCCGCGGGACATCGCTGCGCGGCCTTTCCATGGCGAGCGGATTTGGGAGCCTGACCGACGGCAATGCCCTAAGATCGGGCATATGGCCCGTCGGCGACAGACATGACCGGCGATCAAGAGGCTTTGGAAACCCCGATGCAATTGGGCATTGGAATGTCATGTTTGATGCCTTAAGTGCTGGGCATGGATGGGCTTCTTTTTCTGATATTCCTGACAAGCTGTGGCGCCGCCGCAGCGACGGGGGCGATGTTCCAGCCGGGCAAATGGTACGAGACTCTGGTCAAGCCAAGCTGGACGCCGCCTGACTGGCTGTTTCCGGTCGCGTGGACAACGCTTTATCTGTGCATGTCGTTTGCTGCCATGCGGGTAGCTCTGGGGCCCGACAATGAAATCGCGCTTGCGCTCTGGGGCTTGCAGATCGCGCTCAACACCCTCTGGTCGCCGGTGTTCTTCGGCCTGCACCGGCTGACCGCGGCAATGGTGATCATCGCCTGCCTCTGGTTGGCCGTCGCCGCCACCACGGCCGCATTCTGGATGGTTGATACCGTTGCCGGGATGTTTTTCGTGCCCTATCTGGTCTGGGTCACCATCGCCAGCGCGCTCAACCTGTCGGTGCTGCGCCTCAATCCCGAAGGATCCGCCACGTGAGGGTGGACTGGCACAGCGATCCGATCGACGCCGAAACCCCGGTGGACCACAGCTTTCGCAAGACCCAGAACGTTCGTCGCTGCCTCATCGGATTGTGCGGTCCGGACTTCAGGTTCGATCACGACATGATCCGCTTTGTCGACGAAGAGAGCCCCGAAACGATAGGCGCCATCGCCGATTACTGGAAACGTCGCTCCTTATCGGGTCAGGGCCGCACGTCGCCAGTCCGCCGCTAGTGTCGCCGGGATCTGGTTTGCCTGCAAATCTGACGAAGACAATCTCATTCACCGACCGCACTTTTGGCCGTCGTGTCATTGTCCGACGACGTACGGCACTTGCACGAAGACGGAGCCATCCATGCGAAAGACCGTGATCTCGCCGTACCGGCAGGGTCTTCCGGCCCTCGGGATTCTTGTCGCCGTGATCGCCGGGTTGCCGCATCTTGGTGTTCTCGCCGCCGCGCTCGCGGGGTCGTCCGACACGCTCTCGCACCTCGCCGACACGGTGCTGGCCGCATACACGGCAAATACTCTGATGCTTGTCGTGCTGGTCGGTATCGGAACCTGCGGTATCGGCAGCGGGGCGGCATGGCTGGTCAGCATGACCGATTTCCCGGGCCGACGGTGGCTCGAGATCGCTCTGGTCATCCCGCTGGCCTTTCCCGCCTACGTGCTGGCCTATGCCTATACCCATCTGCTCGACCATCCCGGCATCGTGCAGGCGACGTTGCGCGATGTGATGGGATGGGGGCCGCGCGACTACTGGTTTCCGGAAATCCGTTCGCTGGGCGGCGCTGCGATCATGCTAATTCTCGTGCTCTATCCCTATGTCTACCTGTTGGCGCGTGCGTCCTTTACAGCCCAGAGTGCCACGACGTTCTTTGCTGCCCGCTCGCTCGGCAAATCCCCGGTGGGTGCGTTCTTTCGCGTCTCCCTGCCCATGGCGCGCCCCGCGATCGCCGCCGGCGTCCTGCTCGCGGCGATGGAGACGATATCCGATTTCGGCACGGTGTCTTATTTCGGCGTCCCGACCTTTGCCACCGGGATCTACACAAGCTGGTTCTCCATGGCGGACCGGGTCGCGGCGGCACAACTGGCACTGGGCCTTTTGGCCTTCGCCCTGCTGCTGGCGGTCCTGGAACGGACAAGTCGCGGCAACGCCAGTTACACCGCCAACCGGCGCCAGGAAACCATGGCGCGGATGTCCCTTACGGGCGTCAGGGCCGCATTCGCCACGGTTTTCTGCGCCCTTCCCGTGGTTCTGGGCGTCATCGTTCCTGTGGTGGCGCTCTGGGTGATGGCGCTGGGATCAGAGCAGCATCTGTTCAGCTCCCGCTATATCGAGCTGATCCGCAATTCCCTGACCCTTGCGCTGATCGCGGCCGTCGTCACGGTGATTGCGTCGATCCTTCTGGGTGCGTACCACCGACAGGTCGGGAGCCGATGGTCGCTTGCCGCCGTTTATGTGGGGCGGATGGGATACGCGGTGCCGGGCGGCGTGATCGCCGTCGGGCTGCTGGTCCCGCTGGCCGCGTTCGACAATGCCTTCGACCGCTGGATGCGCGCCTCCTTCGACGTGTCCACCGGATTGCTGCTGACCGGATCGATCTGGGTTCTTGTCGGTGCCTACATGATCCGGTTTCTCGCCGCCGCGCTGGGCGCCTACGAGGGCGGGATCGCGTCGGTCAGCGGCAGCATGGATTCGGCGGCCCGGGTTCTGGGGCACGGAAGCTGGGGCGTCATCCGCCGGGTGCACATGCCGATGCTCACACCCAGCCTGCTGACCGCCACGCTGATCGTGTTCGTCGATGTGATGAAGGAATTGCCGGCCACCCTGATCATGCGCCCGTTCGACTATGACACGCTGGCGGTGCAGGCGTTCCGGCTGGCCAGCGACGAACGGCTTGACGGTGCCGCCGTGCCCAGTCTGCTGATCGCGGGGATCGGTCTGATCCCCGTGATCTTTCTCTGCCGCAAGGTGGGGCGCCGCGCCGGTTGAGTCCATCGGATCACGTCACCGCCCTTGCGGGATATCGGGCTATTTCCAGCCGACCTGGTTGAATATTTCCTGTGCCTGGGGAATGTTCTTGGCAACCGCCGACAGATTGACTTCATCGGCCTTGAACGATCCCAGCGCCTCGACGCTTTCGCTGAGCGGTACGCCTGGAACGGCGGGGAACTCGTCATTTCCTGCCGAGAAATACTGCTGGGCCTGATCGGACGCAAGGTATTCCAGGAACCTGACCGCATTCTCGCGATGTGGCGAGTGCGCCGCGACACCGCCGCCCGAAAGGTTCATGTGCGCGCCTTCCGCATCCTGGGCGGGAAACACCCAGCCGATCCTGTCGATCTCCGACGATATTCCTTCCACATCCGTACGCAGCGCGCGTGCAAAGTAATACGTGTTGGACACTGAGATCTCGCATTCGCCGGACACCAGCGCGCGCAACTGGTCGGTATCGCCACCCTCGGGGTCGCGTGCAAAGTTGTCGACCATGCCGCGGGCCCATGCCGTTGCGGCCTCTGCGCCATGGTTTTCGATGATCGCCGCCAGCAGCGTCTGGCCGTAGGTGTTCGTCGACGAACGGTGGCAGACCATACCTTTGTATTTCGGATCGGCAAGCGCCATGTAGTCTAGCGGCGGGTCGGCAACGTCTTGCTTGTCATAGAAAATGACCCGCGCCCGTTGTGAGAAACCGAACCACTCGTTGTCGCTGTCCTGAAGATTGGCGGGGATCCTTTCCTCCAGAATTTCGCTGTCCACTGCCTGCAGGACCCCGGCATCCTTGGCCCGTTCAAGCCGCGACGTATCCACGGTCAACAGGATATCGGCCGGCGAATTCGGTCCCTCGGCCTCCATGCGTGCGATCAGTTCATCTGCATTGCCCTCGATCCGGTTTATGCTGATGCCGGTCTGGTCGGTGAAATCCGAATAGAGACGTTCATCGGTGTCATAATGACGCGATGAATAGAGGTTAAGCTCGTCCTGCGCCTGGGCGATGCCCATTGATGCAAAGGTCGCGGCAACTGTCAGTACAGTGACCGAAGTCCTGCTATGAGACGTCATTGGAAAGCTCCTGTATTTTCCGAGTGTTTTTATAAGACACCTATGCTGACAAAAAGACAAGATAGCCGACAAAAATAGTCGGAGAAAAAGGGCCATGCAGTGTGGGCGGTGCTGAGGAACCTTGTCCGTGGGATATTGCAGACGTGAATCCATGGGTTTGAACGGTGCCCCGATGTATCCCGCATCCTCTCGGTGTCGTAGGATGAGCTGGTCCAGCGACAACGTGGAGCGGGTGTGGTGGTCTGTAGATCTCCGCTGAACGAGGGTATGATCAGGTGTGCATCGTACCAGGGCGCACCAGACCGTCCGCCGTTCTTCTGCACCGCGGCCATCCGACCCTGATCCATCGCTGTGCCGCTCAGGCCGCCGTTGCGCCGATAGCCGGTGTTGTGGCCGGGCCAATCCGGCCGAAAGGCCCGGACTTGCCCATTTTCGACTGTTCGATCCTGCGTCGAATCCAGATGACCCGGGCATTCCAGACCCCCTTGTCCCTCGCCAGCGGTCTGCTTGATCTCTCCGACTGCGGCACAGGCATCAGCTGCTCGGCGACGCCGTCAAGTACGGGGTATAGGGCCCCCGCCGCCTTACCATGGCCTTCGGCCAAAGGATCGCCGAAGAGACTTTGAATGGCCGATTGTTGCAATGCGCATCCGTAGCGCCCTCATGAACAGCGTCATCACAATCGCAATCGCTGAATGGGTGATCCGGGCGCGCATCCTCCTGGCGATGTCGGCGCCATTGTCGGACCTTGTATTCGGGCGGGCCGCGCAGGATGAAGAGGTTCCTAAGGGCATCGGCCACGTCGGTCGGGTCGAGCTTGCGTTTTACACCGATGACCAGAGCCCCTCGTGAATTCATCACCCGAGAATTGTCCCCGGACCAATGGCGGACAAGGTCTCGTCGTCGAGGGTTCGGAATATCCGCCCGTCGTGGGTCCGGTCCTGGACAAGATAATGGGATCGGACATGGTCCCGTCGCACGATCCGTCGTTCAGCCAGAGCCGACCCTTCCTGGCCTGTTTCCGTCGGAATTCAAGCCCTTCCCGCCGCGATATCCGTTCGACACGCTTGTGGTTCACATGCCAGCCGCCAGTATCGGCAAGCCGGTGATCATGCGCTGATCATAGCGCCCGAACTCTGTTTGCCACCAAGGCTTGATGGTGTGATCGTAAACAAGGGCGTCGCGGGTCAGCTTGCCATCTGTCTGCCTCCTGCGATCGAGCACCGGAGTATCGGGGGTGTTTTTCCGCTCCAAGAGCCAGGACAGGAACGGCCCCGCGTTGTAGCTCTTGTCCGACGCGATTGAGGTCGGCGCATACCCACAGACCTGTCGGTCCAGAATGTCCGTGGCCGCGACGATTTCCTGGCTGAGGCGGACGGGCGTCGGGGCGACACCGACGATGATCGCGTGCTTGTTGTCGGCCAGATAGTTGACCTCGCAGCCGAAACGCCCCGGCTCGTCCTTCAGGGACCAGGCCGATTGTGGGTCGGTTTCCGAGGTATATTTTGGCGGCTTGTGCTTGGGACCTGTCGGTGAATTTTCCACGGCGGCCTCCAGATCTTCGAGATTGGATTGCACCGGGCCAGAGATCGTCTCCTTTGCGTGCCGGATGGCCGCCCGGTATGGCTGTAGAGCGGCGCGAGCTCCGCTCGGAGGGTTCCGAAATCGAGAAACCGATCGACTTGGCGCATCAAATGGCCCTGAGGCAGTGATCCTCGATCCGGAACCGGTGGAACAGCTGACCCCCATCATCGCCACGCCCTCCAATCCAATTGAATTAAAGAATCAGTGGCTTAACTGAAAATCAAGGAGAGAAGATTGCCCAGACCCCAACATCCGATGGCACGAGTTTTTCACCGATATCCACTGAATGAGAACCGCGAGGTTTCAAAGCGACAATAGCCCAGTCCTTGATGTCCCGGAAGATGGGCGAGATCGCGACCATTCACATGATTAGAATGGCCATGCGCCTTTTCACGACATGCGCCGAAACCATAGCCTGGAGGATATGCTCGCCAAACAGGACCCTGACTGAAACGATCGATGACTGTGCACGCACACCGATCAGGACCCGAGGGCTCTTTTCGGCCTGACGAGCGGCAAGATCTTCGCCAGTGCCTTGAGGCACCGCTTGGAGGCGTTGGGAAGGCCCCTGTGTCTCGACGAGCTATCTTCTGGAAGAGCAATTGAGCGCGGAACAGAAGGTGCATCCTGTGTCAATTTAGAGCCCCCAACAGCAGCAACGTAAGGCTACGGCGAGGGCCGTCTGACTTTGGCTACGATGCGATGATAAGTCCGACCTTATGTCCGATTTCATCTACCGCCCTCAAATCGAAGTTCTCTCTGCCGCCGATGGCGTTCGCCGTCGGCAGTGGTCGGAT
>JBGTLJ010000486.1:0-7012 GCA_041744175.1 Oceaniglobus sp.
CCTGCTGGCTGCGCGCCACCTGGCCCGCCCCGACAGCGCGAACATCGTGATCCTCGGCGCGGGCAACCAGGCCCGCTGCACCCGGTCCGCCTATGGCGCGCTGTTCCCCGACGCCTGCTTTACCGTCTGGAACCGCACTCCAGAAAACGCCCGCGCCATGGTGGACGATCGTACCACAACCACCCAAGACCTGCCCCGGGCCGTGGAAAACGCCGAC
The DNA here is from genome assembly GCA_041744175.1 of Oceaniglobus sp. GTDB lineage: Bacteria > Pseudomonadota > Alphaproteobacteria > Rhodobacterales > Rhodobacteraceae > Oceaniglobus. Next base: position 218 of record JBGTLJ010000486.1, read on the forward strand.
ATCGTCGTCGCCACCACCATGGCCACCGATCCGATCCTGCTGGGCGACTGGCTGCGCCCCGGCCAGCACATCGACCTGATCGGCGCCTACCGCCCCGACATGCGGGAGGCCGACGATACCGCCCTCACCCGCGCCACGATTTTCGTGGACAGCCGCGACACCACGCTGGACCACATCGGCGAACTGAAGATCCCGCTCGACGCCAGCACGATCCGGCGCACCGACATCCGCGCCGATTTCTACGACCTCGCAACCGGCAGCTTCACCCGCGACAGCGCCGAGCAGATCACCCTGTTCAAGAACGGCGGCGGCGCGCATCTCGATCTGATGACCGCCACCCACATCCTGCACCGCGTCATGGCGGCCACTTGACGCCCCGGCCCCGCCGCACCTCACGCCCCCGACAAGGCCCCGATTCCATGACCTACTACGCCATCGGCGATATCCACGGCCAGATCGACATGCTGCGCGCCGCCCACGGGCGCATCGCCGCCGACCGCGCCGCCAACGGCGATCTGTCCGCCCCCGTCATCCACCTTGGCGATCTCACCGACCGGGGCCCCGACAGCCGCGCCGTGATCCAGCACCTGATCGACGGCATCGCGCGCGGCGAACCCTGGGTGGTGATCAAGGGCAACCACGACCGGATGTTCGCGGGCTATCTCGACGACCGCACTCATCACGATCCGAGCCTGAACAGGGATCTGACATGGCGCAACCCGCGCCTCGGCGGGCTGATGACGCTGGCCTCCTACGGGGTCGATGCCGACGAAAGGCGCGATGCAGCCCGCGTCCATGCCGAGGCACTGGCGGCGGTGCCGCAATCCCACCGCGATTTTCTCGCCGCGTTGCCGCTGACACTCACCACGGACGATCTGCTGTTCGTCCATGCGGGGATCCGCCCCGGCATCCCGCTCTCGCGGCAGGAAGAGAACGATCTGCTGTGGATCCGCCAAGATTTCCTGCCCGACACCACGGATCACGGACGCCTCGTCGTGCATGGCCACACGGTGACGAGACGCCCCCTTCACGCCGGCAACCGCGTCAACCTCGACACCGGGGCAGGGTTCGGCGACCCGCTGACTGCGGCGGTGTTCGAAGGCCGCGACGTCTGGGTGCTGGGCGATCACGGCCGGGTGCCCCTGCGCCCCGCATGACAACCCCGACCGGGGACCGGGCGGCAGGCCCTGCACTAGGTGTCCCCCCGACTGGCATCGCCACCCTGTGTCAAGGGGGGGCGCTCCCGCCGCGCCTCGACCTCGCGCAGACCCCCCGCGTTTGCTGAACACCCGGACGTCCGCACCGCCCCCGTGCTATTCCCCGTCCGTCCGCCCCAGATGCGCCCGCCCCCGGGCAAGGCCCAGATCCATCTGCCGCTGGCGTTCGCGGAACCGGGCACGGTCCGCCTCTCCCATCGTGTCGATGCAGCGCGCGCAGGAAACTCCCGCCTCATAAGCCGGATCTTCCATCTCGGCCCGGCTGACCGGCATCCCACAGGCGTGGCAGATCGCATGCGTGCCGGGGGCCAGACCATGGCCCACCGCCACCCGCCCGTCGAACACGAAACACTCGCCCCGCCACAGGGATTCCGCCTCGGGCACCTTCTCGAGGTATTTCAGGATCCCGCCCTTCAGATGGAACACGTCCTTCACCCCCTGGGAAATCAGGTAATTGGTGGATTTCTCGCAGCGGATGCCGCCGGTGCAGAACATCGCGATCCGCTTGCCCGCGAACCTCGCGCCGTTCGCCGCCCACCACGCTGGAAACTCGCCGAAGCTGCCTGTGCCGGGATCGATGGCGCCCTGGAACGTACCGACCCGCACCTCATAGCCGTTGCGCGTGTCGATCAACGCGACATCGGGCGCCGAGATCAGCGCGTTCCAGTGCGCAGGCTCCACGTACTGTCCGCGCGCCAGCCCCGGATCGACCCCGGGCTGGCCCATGGTGACGATCTCGCGCTTCAGGCGCACCTTCATGCGGTGGAACGGCTGAGCGTCGGCGATGCTTTCCTTCCACTCCAGCCCGGCACATCCGGGCAGGGCGCGGATATGCGCCAGAACCGCGTCGATGGCATCGCGTGACCCGGCGATTGTGCCGTTGATCCCCTCGGGTGCCAGAAGCACGATCCCCTTCACCTCCAGGTCGCCGCACAGCCGCGCCAGCGGCGCGCGCAAGCGGGGCGGGTCATCAAATCGGGTGAACCGGTACAGGGCGGCGATGGTGATCATGGCGCGCCGGATACGCCCTTGGCCCCGGCCCGGCAAGGTGTAGGCTGGCCCGATCAATCGCAGGAGCATCCGATGCCGGACCAGACAGCCTTGATCGTCATCGACGTCCAGAACGATTTCTGCCCGGGCGGCGCGCTGGCTGTCGCCGGGGGCGATTCCATCGTGCCGGGGATCAACGCCGCGATGCCGTCGTTCGATGCGGTGATCCTGACGCAGGACTGGCACCCGGAGGGCCATTCATCCTTCGCCTCGGGCCATCCCGGCGCGGCGCCGATGAGCATGGTCCAGATGCCCTACGGCCCCCAGGTGCTGTGGCCCGATCACTGCATTGAGGGCAGCGACGGCGCGGCGTTCCACCCCGCCCTGCGCACCGACGGCGATCTGATCCTGCGCAAGGGGTACAATCCCGCCATCGACAGCTATTCGGCGTTCTTCGAAAACGACCGCGAAACCCCGACGGGGCTCGAGGGGTATCTGCGCAGCCGCGGCATCGGCGCGATAACCCTCGTCGGCCTGGCGCTGGATTTCTGCGTGAGCTATTCGGCAGTGGACGGCGCGGGGCTCGGTTTCGATGTCACGGTGCGCCGCGATCTCTGCCGCGCGATAGATTTCGACGGCTCGCTGGCGGCGGCAATGACTGCGATGGACAGGGCGGGGGTACGTCTCGGCTGAGCAAGTCCCAAGGTTGCAAGATTTCGAACGAGCCGGACGCGCCCTCAAGTGCCCCCGTACACTGGACACAGGCGCAAGCTCTGATGTGCTGTCTGCCGATCTTCAGCGCGCAGGAGATCGGAGATGTCGAAACGAAAGCAGCATGCCCCTGAGTTCAAGTCGAAGGAGGCGCAGAAATGCAACGGTCTGACCCCGAAAGACGTGTCGGAGCCGGCGCGCCGGTTCGGCGTGCATCTGTTACCGGCAGGTGTTTGCAAGCGGACTCCGCGGTCAACGATGGTCAGCCACTAGAAGCGCGCGCTGCGGGACAGCGCGTCCGGTGACTCTGAACGCGGCAGCCGCAAGCCAGCGGTCAGCGATGAAGACCAGGATCGGAGAGCGGGTGGTTGCCAGCTTTTTTCTGGAAGGAAAGCCCAGGCCCGGGCGGGACATGACGCCCGGAATGGTCGAACTTGACCATCCGGACCTGTCGATCGACCAGCAGTGCGCGCTGCTGTCGATCCCGCGGCCGTCGTTCTGCCGTGGGCCACAGGGTGAGCCGGAGCAGTACCTTGCGCCGATGCGGTGGATCGACGTGCAGTTTTTTTTCGGAGCCGAGGTCCTTCGGCATGCGTCCGATGACGTGGCACCTGCGCTACGAGGGCCATGCGGTGAACGAGACGCGCATCTGTCGGCCCATGCCCGAAAAACGCGCGAATGTTGGCGATGCCCTGGGGGGCGGCATGTCACGGCGGTGTTCAGACGCCGTCAATTCCCTGCCGATAAAGGGATATGCCACATGTCAGACACTGCCATTGCAAGGCTGCCCGATCCATCCGGATTTCGCCCTGACCCTCTGGGCGGTGTCGTCCGGGATGGGGCCCGCAAGCTGATCGAACAGGCGATCGAGACGGAACCGGCCGCGCCAATCGCCCCATGCGCCCAATCAAAAGCCCGAAGATGGCCGCGCCAGATTGCTCCGGTGAGCCCGTGAGACGTCGTCCGGCACCGTTCTAGACGCATCAAAAGGGGGTGCCTCGGCCGCAAGACCGGTCCGGCCATGGCGTTCAGGCCGATAATGTCGGCACAAAAGAAACGGCGAAAACGCGACGGGCAAAATCGCCTGCCCGAAATCATCCAAGGTATTGAGTTCCGCGATGGCCTCCACCACGTTCAAACCGCCGCCTGAGCAAGCGTCACCAACCCTCGCCCATATCTCGCTTGAATGCGGGATTAAGGTTAGGGTATTTCAGCGCTCACAGCCCGGCATCGCCCGCCAGCCCCAGCATCAGGTTGAGGTTCTGAACCGCCGCCCCCGATGCCCCTTTGCCCAGATTGTCCAGCACCGCCGACAGCACCACTCGGCCGGTCCGCGCGTCGCCCAGCACTGCAAGCTCCATTCGGTTGGTACCGTTCATCGCCTCGGGGTTCTCGCGTGCGGGGTTGTCGCCAAATCGGCGCACACTGACGAAACCGGGCCGGTAGTGATCCGCCAACGCTTCTTGCAACCCCTTCATATCGCCTGAATACTGTGCCTCGTGCAGGGCAACCTGCACCAGCATCCCCTGGGCGAACGGCCCCACCGACGGCACAAAGATCGGCGTCCGCTCCAGCCGCCCCCGGGACATGATCTCGGGCAGGTGCTTGTGGGTCTGCGCGGTGCCATAGATGAACGTGCCCGGCGACGTACCCCCCTGATATTCCGCGACAAGCGCCTTTCCCCCGCCGGTGTATCCGGAAATCCCGAAGATCGACAGCGCTGCATCGCCGTCCAGCAGCCCCGCCTCGCGGAGCGGCCGGATCAGCGCAATCGCAGCCGAGGAATAGCACCCCGGGTTGCTGACCCGCGCTGCCCCCGCCACCGCTTCCTCCTGTCCCGACACAAGTTCTGGAAACCCGAAAACCCAATCAGGATCGATGCGATGGGCGGTGCTGGCATCGACGAACCGGGTGCCGGAACCGCCCGCCAGCGCCACCGCCTCGCGCGCGGCATCGTCGGGCAGGCACAGGATCGCCACATCCGCAGTCGCCAGCGCATCGGTGCGCGCCCCGGCATCCTTGCGGCGGTCTTCGTCCAGCGAAATCAGAGCGATATCGTCACGCTCCGCCAGCCGCTCGCGGATCTGCAATCCTGTGGTGCCGACCTCGCCGTCGATGAAAACCCTTGCCGCCATGACCGTCTCCTCCTGCGCCCGTCCGAGATACTGGCAAATCCCGAATCTGCCAACCGAAATTGCGCGCACTGTCCTGTTCGACAGTTCGCACACCACTCGACACAACCGCGCAGCCCCGGTTTCTCTTTTGCGAAAATACTCAAATCCCGCCGCCGCGCCGGGCACCAAACCCGCCCCCTTGCCCCGCCCCCGCGAACCGGGCCAAAAGGGGCGGCACCAACCGGGAACCCGCCATGGTCGACATCGCCAGCCGCGTCTGGAACCACAAGTGGAAGATCGACCCGATCGTGCGGTCGCTGATCGATACCGATTTCTACAAGCTGCTGATGTGCCAGTCGGTGTTCCGCAACAAACCCGACATCGACGTGACGTTTTCCCTGATCAACCGGACCACGTCGATCCGGCTCGCCGACCTCGTCGACGAGGGCGAGCTGCGCGAGCAGCTCGATCACGTCCGCTCCCTGTCGCTCAGCCGCGGGGAATCCACATGGATGCGCGGCAACACCTTCTACGGCAAGCGGCAGATGTTCACCCCCGAATTCATGGACTGGTTCGAAACCCTGCGCCTGCCGCCCTACCACCTCGAAAAACGCGACGGCCAGTACGAGCTGACGTTCCAGGGGGCCTGGCCTGAAGTCATGCTGTGGGAAATCCCCGCCCTCGCGATCCTGATGGAACTGCGTTCGCGCCGGGTGCTGGCGGGGATGGGGCGGTTCGAACTACAGGTGCTCTATGCCCGGGCGATGACCAAGCTCTGGGAAAAGGCCGACACACTGCGCGATGTCGACGGCCTGCGCCTGGCCGATTTCGGCACCCGGCGGCGACATTCGTTCCTCTGGCAGGACTGGTGCGTGCAGGCCATGCAGGAAGGTCTGGGCGCCAAGTTCACCGGCACCTCGAACTGCCTGATCGCCAAGAACCGCGAACTCGAGGCGATTGGCACCAACGCCCACGAACTGCCGATGGTCTATGCCGCGCTGGCCGATGACGATGCCTCGCTGCGCCGCGCGCCCTACGACGTGCTGGCCGACTGGCACGAGGAACACGAGGGCAATCTGCGCATCATCCTGCCTGACACCTACGGCACCGAAGGATTCCTTTCCGGCGCCCCGGACTGGCTGGCGGGCTGGACCGGCATCCGGATCGATTCGGGCGATCCGGCTGGCGGCGCGGAAACCGCGATCCGCTGGTGGCGCGATCGGGGCGAGGATCCGCGCGACAAGCTGGTGATCTTTTCCGACGGTCTTGATGTCGAAAAGATTGTCCAGTTGCAGACGCTGTTTCGCGGCCGGGTCCGGGTGTCGTTCGGCTGGGGCACGCTGCTGACCAACGATTTCCGCGGCCTCGTGCCCGGTGATGCGCTGGCGCCGTTCTCTCTGGTGTGCAAGGCGGTGCGCGCCAACGGGCGTCCCACCGTCAAGCTGTCGGACAATCCGCTCAAGGCGATGGGCCCGCTGCATGAGATCGAACGCTACAAGCGGGTGTTTGGCGTCGGCGCGCAAGCGGCCGAGCCGGTGCTGGTGTAATTGCACGGGCAGCGGGGTGAAACCCCATCCTGCTCGCGACGCGCCAATCTCAGACCATAGGTTGTGACTTCACCCCATCTGGCGCGCCAAAAGCAATGCGCGCTCGCCATAGATCCTGTGGCGCGGATCGCCGGGCGCAAGACGCGGCATCACCCAGCCGGCACTGGCCAGCGCGCGCAGCAGGGTGAACATCGCCACCTCGCCGTGTCCGCCGCC
>JBGTLJ010000487.1:0-2312 GCA_041744175.1 Oceaniglobus sp.
CCGGGCCGGATGGGCCAGCAGCCAGGCCACCGCAACGGCCGCCATGTCGACCCCGCGTTCCTTTGCCAGTTGGGCCAGCGCGGTGCGCAGCCTGCCATGGCCGCCCTTGCCGGTCATCAGACTGCCGCCGCCCAGCGGCGACCAGCCCATGGGCGCCACGCCGCGTTCCTGAAGGAACGCCAGATCGCCATTGGAAAACGGCTTCACATGGCCCAGCGAAAGTTCGATCTGGTTGGTGGCCAGCGGTGTGCGCATCGCCGATTGCAGCAGCGTCCAGTCGTGGGGGCGGAAATTGCTGCCCCCCACCGCGCGTACCTTGCCCGACGCCACCAGCCCGTCCAGCGCCGCGCCGGTGTCGGCGGCGTCCATGAACGGATCTGGGCGGTGGATCAGCAGCAGGTCGATATGCTCGATCCCCATCAGCCGCAGCGAATGGTCCACCGATGCCTCGATATGCTTGCGCGATGTGTCGTAATGCTTGATCCGCCGGTCCGAATACCGCCCGGTCGGCGCGACGATGCCGCATTTCGTGACGATCTCCACCCGGTAGCGGATGTCGGGCGTCATCGCGGCGCCCATGATCTCTTCCGCGCGGTAGCCGCCATAGATGTCGGCCTGATCCAGCGTGGTGATCCCGTTGTCCAGACAGGCTTCGATCTTGGCGCGCACATGGGCGGCACCGGTGTCCTTGTCGTCGCCCAGCCGCCACATCCCATAGACGATTCGAGACAGCGACAGATCGGGGGTCAGCTCGATACGGTTCATCGGCGCTCTCCTGTGCCCAGCGGCGTGGGCGGCGTTTCGTGCGGCACGCGGCCATGGACATGTGGCAGCGAACAGGTCCTGATCTGCGGCAGCACGCGGGCGCCGAAGGATTTGCACTCCTCCATATGAGGATAGCCCGAAAAGATAAAGCTGCGGATGCCGAGTTTTCGATAGCTCTCGATCTTGCCAAGAACCTGATCCGCGGACCCCACAAGAGCCGCGCCGCAGCCCGACCGCGCCCGCCCGATCCCGGTCCACAGGTGCGGCTCCACATAGCCGGAAGCATCCGCCAGTTCCCGTGCGCGCGCCTGATGGGCGACGCCGAGGCTGATTGAATCGTGCGCCCGCTCGCGGATCATCCGGCCCAGTTCGTCGTCCAGCCGGCTCACCAGATGGTCGGCATATTCCCGCGCCTCGGCCTCAGTGTCGCGCACGATCACATGCACCCGAAGGCCGTAGTCGAGGGTCCGGCCATGGCGTTCGGCCACAGCGTTCACATCCTTCATCCGCTGCACAATCTGGGCCTCCGGCTCGGGCCACATGAGGTAGACGTCGCAATGCCGCCCGCACAGTTCCAGTGCGTCGGGGCTGTAGCCGCCGAAATAGAGCATCGGGCCGCCGGTCTGGTACGGGCGGGCCGGATCGGTGGGCACACCCGCGAACTGATAGATCTCGCCGTCATGGGTAATCTCATCCCGCGTCCAGGCCTGCTTCAGGATCTCCACCACCTCGTGCGACCGGCGGTAGCGAAACGCGCTCTGCGCCACCTCGCCGGGGAAATCCGACGAGATCACGTTCAGCGTCAGCCGCCCTTTCAGCATGTGATCCAGCGTGGCCACGGTGCGGGCCAGCATGATCGGCTGCATCTCGCCGCAACGGATCGCGGCCAGCATGTTGATACGATCGGTGATCGGCGCGCATCCCGCCACGAACGACAGCGTGTCCTGCCCCACCTGATAGGACGACGGGCACAGGATGTTGCGGAACCCCTGCGCCTCGGCCTCTTTCACGATCGCGCTGCAATGCTCCCAGCTTGACCGCAGGTCGCCGTCCGGCACGCCGAGAAACCGGTAATCGTCCGAGCATAGCGCCGCGAACCACGACACCTCCAGCGCGTCAAGATCGCGCGACGTGACGGGAACGACACTCATCTCGGCTTCCTCGCGGCGCGTGGTTTCCCCTTGCCTAGCACCGGGTTCGGTGTGCATCAATAGTGGATCAATCTTCACGGCGCGGATATGAGCGACCCCCAGGCCCTGCCCAAATACCTTGCCGTCGGCGATGCCCTGCTGCGCGACATTGCGGCCGGCCGTCTGATCGAAGGCCAGCGCCTGCGCCCCGAACGCGAACTGGCCGCCGATCTCGACATATCGGTCGGCACCCTGCGCAAGGCGCTGGCCCATCTGGCGGGCAAGGGCCACATCGAACGGCGTCAGGGGTCGGGCAACTATGTGCGCCAGACCCGGGACGCAGGCGGGATCTATGCGTTCTTCCGGCTCGAACTGCGCGATGGCGGCGGCGGCCAGCCGGTGGCGACCGGGATCAGC
>JBGTLJ010000488.1:0-9129 GCA_041744175.1 Oceaniglobus sp.
AGCGCAAACCCGGGGCGCCAGAAGCGCAGCGCGACGTAGAAGAGCACCGACATCGCCACCAGCAGGGTCAGCAGCCTGACCGGTGCCGCCGCCAGAAGCAAGGAGCCCACGACTGCCCCGGCCGCCCCGGCGATGGCAAAGCGCCAGGCGAACGCGGCACGGTTCGACCTTCGGTACAGCCACAGCTGCCAGACATTGGTGCAGAAGTTTGGCAACACCATCATCACCACCGCCAGCCTGACATCGAAGAACCCCGCCATGACCGGGATCGCCACGGCGGGCGCGCCCATCCCCGTCGCGCCCTTGAGGGTGCCGCCCAGTGCGAGGGCAGTGAAGACGGCCAGATAGGCGAGGGGATCCAGGGCGATCATGGTGCCGCATTAGCAGTGCGCGGCACGCTCAACCACCGCCAAATGTCGGCTGGCCTTGGTATATCAACTGGCGTAGTGCTGGGCCATGACCCGCCTTGCCGAACGATTTCCCAGCCCCCGTTCCATGCTGTTCACCGCGGGCCTGCTGGTATTGGGCGCGGCGGGGGGCGAGCTTGCCAAGCTGATCAATGCGCCGCTGCCGTGGATGATGGGCAGCCTTGTGACCAGTGCGCTGGCGGTCGGCTTCCTGCCTGGGCGGTTTCCCGAAGGCTACCGGTTTCCCATGGGGTTCCGAATGATATTCATCTCGGTGATCGGCGTGATGATCGGTGCGCAGGTCGATGCCGACCTTCTGTCGCAGTGGCGCGATCTGATTTTCAGTCTGGCCGGGATCACGGTGTTCGTCGTCGCCGCCCATGCGGTGAACTATCACCTGTTCCGCCGGTTCGGGCGCTATGACAGGGTCACGGCGTTCTACTGCGCCACCCCGGGCGGCGTAATGGAGAGCATCGCGCTGGGCGAGGCGGCAGGTGCCGACATCCGGGTGCTGACGTTGCAGCAGTTCCTGCGCATCATCCTCGTGGTGGTTTCGGTGCCCATCGGTCTGTCGCTGCTGCATGGCGAACCTCTGGGCAGTTCGGCGGGGCTGACCTTTTCGCGCGACGGCGCCAGCCTGTCGGCGATCCCGGTTCTGCTGATCGTCGGCGCGCTGGGTCTGTTGGTGGGGCGCGGCCTGCGGATGCCGGCGGGCCAGTTGACCGGGCCGCTGGTCATTGCCGCGGCGCTCAGCGGTGCGGGTTTGATCGATCTGAACCCGCCGGGCTGGACCATCGCCGTGGCGCAGATCGTTATCGGCACCAGTCTGGGGGTGCGTTTCATCGGCGTCACCGCGCGGATGCTGCGGGTCGGCCTGGGTCTGGCCGTGGTGTCGGTCGGCATGATGCTGGGTCTCGGCGTGGCGCTGTCGGTGCTGATCCACCAGATCACCGGCCAGCCGGTCGAGGTTCTGGTCCTGTCCTTCGCTCCGGGCGGCGTCACTGAGATGGGTCTGGTCGCGCTGTCGCTGTCGGCCAATCCCGCGATCGTGGCGTTCCACCATCTGTACCGGATCACCATCACGGTGCTCGAAATGGCGGTTCTGGGCCGCTGGCTGAGGCGGTCTGGCTGGCGGCAAAAGTAAATGGGTGCTGCCTGTTGCGACTTTCGGCCACATTGTGTGCCCGCGGCCGGACGCCCCCCCGGCCGTCCAGGCGGCCTCAGGCGGGGGTCAGTTCCGGCCGCTTGGCCATTTCGAACGCGTCCTGCTGGGCGCGGCCCCAGGCCCGGATGTCGTATTTCTGCACCACGTCGCGCAACGATGCCATGCGGTTGCGCCGTTCGGCTTCGGGCATCCGTAGGCCCTGAAGGATCGCGCTGTCCATGGAGCGGTGGGAATAGGGGTTGGTGATCAGGGCCGATCCAAGCTCGACCGCCGCGCCGGCGAATTCCGACAGCACGAGCACGCCGTCGCCATCGGTGCGGGCAGCCACGTATTCCTTGCAGACAAGGTTCATGCCGTCGGCCAGCGGGGTGATCCAGCAAACATCCGCGGCACGGTAATAGGCCACCAGTTCGGTGAACGGGATCGGTCGCGAGATCAGCGAGATGGGCGTCCAGTCGAAGGTGCCGAAGCGCCCGTTGATGCGGCCGGTGATCTGTTCGATGGCGTCCTGCACTTCGGCATAGGCAGCCATGTTGCGGTTGGCGCTGACCGAAACGTGCATCAGGCGCATCTTGCCCCGCAGATCGGGATTGGCCTCCAGGATGCGCCCGAAGCTTTCCAGCTGGACAACGCCGCCCTTGGTATAGTCCGTACGCCCGACCGACAGGATCAGCTGGCGATCACCCATCTCATCGCGGATCGCTGCCGTGCGGTCTGCCGTTTCGGGCAAGTCGGATTGCCTGAGGATATAGTCTACGTCCACGCCGACACCGGCGGTGCAGACATTTACGGTCTGGCCTTTGTGCACCAGGGTCGTGGGCACCGTTCGTTCGGTCAGCGCGGTGCCCTCGGACACGAAATCCTCTGTCACCCGTTCGCGCACGATGTCGTCGACATCGAAGAGCGACCGCGCGACCGACACGAAGTTCGACGCATAGCGCGGGATGTGGAAGCCGACCACGTCGCAGGCCAGCAGGCTTTCGACGATCTCCTTGCGCCAGGGCAGCACGTTGAACATGTCGGCGCCCGGAAACGGCGTGTGGTGAAAGAAGCTGATGCGCACGTCGGGGCGCATCTGGCGCAGATAGCCCGGCACCAGCCAGAGGTTGTAGTCATGCACCCAGACCACGGCCCCCTGCGCCGCCTCCGCTGCTGCCGCTTCGGCGAATGCCCAGTTCACGGCGCGGAAATTCGGCCAGTCGACCGGGTCGTAGTTATAGCGTTCTCGGAAATTGTGCAGGATGGGCCAGAATGCCTCTTTGCTGGTGACGTGGTAGAAATCCCTGACCTGGATTTCGGTCAGCGGCAGGCGCGACACGGAATAATCTCCGTAGCTGTCGGAAATCTCGACCACCCGCTCGAAGCCCGGGTTGGCGGTGTCCTCGGCCAGTTTCCACGCCACCCATGATCCGTGATCGACGCTGCCGAAGAAACTTTTCAGGGTGGGCACGATGCCGTTCGGGCTGGCGTTTTCCTTGAATTTTGTCTCGCCGTTCTCGACGACCTCTTCATAGGGCTGGCGGTGATAGACGATGACGAGTTCGGATGGCATCTTGCCTCCTCAGGGGTTCGGATACAGGTTCAGGGCGTCGATCGCTTCGGTTATCCCGGCGGCGCCGATGGCTTTGGCGCGGTGGACATGGTCCAGCCCGGCCAGTTGGGCGGTCAGAGCAGGTTCGGCGCCCCCCACCGCCACCGCCGGCAGACCGAGGGCCAGCATGGAATAGTCGTTCATCGTATCGCCCGCCGCCAGCAGCCGGGAATGGGCGATGCCCAGATAATCAGCCAAAAGGCGAAGCGACGGCCCCTTGCTGATGCCCCGTGGCAGGACGTCAAGGAACCTGTCGTCGGATATCAGCACATCGTGCCCCAGATCGGCGACGATGTCATGGGCTCTCGCGTCGAAAGTTTCCGGATCGTAATCATAGCTGACGCGATAGCGGAAATCGGTGTCCTGCACGCGGAGCCCCGCCACATCGGAAAGTGCGGCCCGCACCGCATCTCCGCCATCGTTCCAGCGCGACGCGATTTCAGCTTCCAGTTCGGCGATCGGGGCGACCTTGCGCTCGATCATCCGCGCGATTGTGGTGCCCACATCGCCGATCACGTAGTCCGGCCATGGCAGGCCGTCACGGCACATGTCCTCGATGAAGCGCGGATCGCGCCCGGTGACGAAGATCAGCCCGACGGTGTCGCGGTGCGCCTCTATCCAGTCATAGAGCGTCTGGCGGGCGGCATCCGTGCCGCCCAGAAACGTTCCGTCAAGATCGGTGGCCAGCACGAACTGCTTGGCCGAGATTGGCTTTTCGATCGTCACGATGCGGCCTTTTCGGTTGCGGTGGCCGCGAGTGCGGCCGAGGGGTGATCAAACGACAGGCCCATGGCCCGGGGTTCGGATTCGATGGGCGACGACCACATCCGCGCGAATGTCTCTTGCAGGTCGGCGCCGTCGTGCAGGATGCGGCGCACCGCCTCGCAGATCGGCAGCGACACGCCGACGCGCCGGGCAAGGTCGGTGACCGAGATCGCGTTCATCTCACCCTCCACCACCACCGGCCTGCCGTCGAAACACTCGGCGCGCAGCGTTCCGGCACCCAGCTGCGTGCCCAGCGACATGTTGCGCGAACTGTCCGAAGAACAGGTCAGCGTCAGGTCGCCGGCGCCCGACAGGCCGGTGACGGTCTCGCGCTTGCCGCCCAGCGCCTCTGCCAGCTGTTTCATCTCGTCCATGCCACGGGTGATCAGCGCGGCGCGGGTGTTCTTGGCGAACCCTGCGCCGGTCATCATCCCGCAGGCGATGGCGATCACGTTCTTGACCGCGCCGCCGACCTCGACCCCCACCAGATCGTCCGAGATGTAGGTGCGGAAGGACGGCGTGCTCATTGACACGGCCAGCCGTGCGGCGGGGCTTTCAAGCGGCGAGAGGCGGTGCTTGTAGGTGAAATTGAACGCCACGGTGGCGGCGGTGAAATGGCCCAGCGCCGTCTCATCCGCGAATGTCGGCCCGGAAATCACGCCGACCGGGTGATGGCCCAGTTCTTCGGCGGCGATATGTCCCATCAGGTATCCGGTGCCTTCCTCGATCCCCTTGGCGCAGATCGCCACCGGGATGCCATCAGCGATCAGCGGTGCGATGGCGGCGCATATCTGGCGGATTGCTGTTGAGGGGATGACGATCAGCACCGCATCGGCGCCGTCCAGCGCAGCGGCCAGATCGGTGGTGCCGAGGATGCCCGGCGCAAGGTTTATGCCCGGCAGGAACTTTTCGTTGCGGCAGTCGCGGTTTATGTTGTCGATCACGTCGCCGTCGCGGCCCCAGAGCCGCACATCGCGTCCCGCCCGCCGGGCCACGGCGGCAAGCGCCGACCCCCATGCACCCGCCCCGAGGACGGCGATGGTGTCGTATGGCCGCGAGGTTGCGGAAAGTCGGCTTGAAGGGTTGGTGGACGTGGTCACGGATGCTCCTGACTGGTGGCCCTTTATGTGAGCCGGATGGGCCATGCTGCAAGCGCATTGTTGGCACGGTCGGTGCCGCGATCCGGAAAACCGTTTCAGTTCATTGGCTTGCGCCCGAGAACCAGTCGGGAAAACGCCTCGGCGAACACCAGTCCGCCGCCGTAAAACAGGTGTTGCACAAAGCTGGGCACGCCAAGAAAGTCAAATCCCATGATCCCGCTGGACAGGAAGAATGCCGCCACGAACGCTCCGGGGCGACCGGCATGGATCACAGGTCGAAATCGGCGGCGGTCAGGGGGGCGATCAGCGCGATGGTCACCACCACCATGGCGTTTGAGCCGAACAGCGACGCAGAGCTGTTCCGGGGGAACATCCGGTCGGGGCAGGCCGCGCCGATCAGCAGGATCATCAACCCCGTTCAACGATCAGGCCGTATTTCTACGCTCGCCGTCTCCAGTATGGCGAGATTTGCCTCCAGCACCTCGAACCGTGCCTCGCAGGCCTTGATGTCGTGGCTCATCGCGGTCCTTTCAGGCGATGCGGGACAGAGAGCGGTTTCGGGGGTCACGTGGCCCCGGTCCATGGAGCGGTCGCCAAGCGCGATCCGGCCCGATCCGGGGATCGCCCAGTAGAGCAGGGCGGGCACGCGGTGATAGCCCGCGCCGATCAGCCCGGTAAGCCCGAGGATTTCGCTGCGGGCCATGGTCAGCTCGACGGGTCCGACGCCGACCACCGCAAGGGTGCGGACGGTCAAGGCGGGGCGCCTGCGGGACGGAGTATGGCGGCGCCCGCATGTCGTTTCATCGTTCGCCCGGCGATACGCTGCACTAACCCGGCATGGCCGGTGTCGGCGGTGGTCGCTGTATCGACGTCCTGTCTGTCGCGCAGGATCGTGCAGCGGTTGGTCAGGGCGCGCATCACTTACACATCATGGGACACGAGCATCACCGACGCACCCGTGGTCGTGAAGCCGCGCACCGAGTCGAACAGCCGGTCGACCCCGGCGCGGGGCAGGAACGGGGTGGGATCGTCCAGGGCCAGGACGCCGGGATGGGCGGTGTCCTTCGCCGGTTCGACGTCGCTAGAGGCGGGCACGAGGCACTTCAGGGACTGTTGCACGGCGCTGAGGCTGTCCACCCCGGCACGGGGATCGAGGGACAGTTGGAAGCGCGCGAAGACGTCGGCGGCGCGGGCAAGGCCGCGCCGACAGTTGATCGCCCGGTCGGGGCGGCTGGCCAGCGCGCCGATGTCGAGATTTTCGGTGACCGACACGGACGGGATCAGCCCGAGGTTCCGATGCACTGGGGTATAGCCCAACCTGCGCATCTCCGACCCCTGAACGGGCAGCGGGGCAGTCTGGCCCTAAAGCGCGATGCGCGCGCCGGGATCGGGGGCGTGGAATCCGGACTGCACCTTGGTCTGTGTCGAATTTCCGGCTCCGTTGGAGCCAAGCAGCCCGTGAACCTCGCCCCGGTTTACAATCAGGAATACATCGTCGAGCGCCAGCGCGCCGCCGAAGCGTTTGGAGAGATGGTCGATGGTAGGGGCGGCCGTGTCGGCGCCCCGTCCGTCGCTCATTCAAGCCTCAGGAGGGCCTTGAACCCCGGGCGTTTGGACAAAGCCGCAGCAATCGTTCAAGGTCGCCGGGTTGCTCGCGGCTTGGACGTTTTCAACGGTGAAGATGTAGGCGGGAGTGTTCAGTTTCGTGACTGGCGTCAGACCCGCAGTGCAGGCGCATGTTGGCATCGGTGCCCGTCCTTCAAGCCCAGCCCAGGGATTCGCCGACATTCATTTCGGCGGTGTCGCAGCCGCGCATCGTGTCCAGCACAAAGGGCGTGCCGTTGTGGCCGGCGATCATGGCACTGTCGCCGGCGATCCGGATCGCGGGCACGGTGAAGCCCGACATGGAATCATGGACCGGCGAATCGTGGACTGCAGGACGCAGTTGCGCGAGGGATCCTGCAACAGCGCGTTCTGCACTGCGGGCTGGCCCCGGGTCGCCCAGTTGTTGACCGGCACGTTGATGTATCTGGTGGTGCAGTCCGGACAGTTGTCGGCAAGAAAGTCGATGATGGCATCGCGCGGGGGTGCTGTCGGCGTGATCTCGTCCGGTCCGATGACAAGGGCATTCAGGCGGCCTTTGGTCTGGACCATGGCCCATGCGGCGATGATCCTGCCGATGGTGACGCAATCGGTGTTTGCTGCGGCGTCCATGAAATCGGATGGTTCGCTGGTCGCGGTGATCTGGGTTTGCCGGTCGCGCAGCGCAAACCCCACCATTTCTGCGGCATCCACGAAGCCCTGGGAGATCGCCGCGTTGAACGGGTTGGCGTTGGTCAGGGGAATGACGAACATCTTTTTTTCGGCCATGCATTGCTTCGCATCGCACGGATCACCTGGCGAGGTGAAAATTGGCAGTTCGCTGTGCTATGCGATCAGTGCGCGGGTGGCATCCATATCGGTAAGGGCGGGCCCCGCGATCAGCCCGAGGGCAGCGGCGCGCAGCAGTTTCATGGCGTCATTCCCTTTTTCAGGGAGCTGAAATAATCAATGGCGTGGACCGTTGTCAGCAGGTCAGCGTATTTCGCGGACATGTCGTAGAGGTTGGCCCGGTGCGGACCTTGGGTCCGGTCGCCCACCGCATCCTCGACCACCAGCGTGACAAAGCTGTAGGCGATGGTGTCGATTCAGCTGGCCCGTACACGGCCAGCCGTGGTGACGTTGGCGATCAGCAGCGTCCCCACGCCTATGCAACCCAACGTGGCATCCAGCGAGGTGCCGAAGAACGCGCGGGGGTATTTGGTCACCAGCACATCGTCCTTCCCGACGCAGAGCAGCGAGGCGTCGGGTTTCCTGGCAGTCGTCGAGGATGCTGAGGGCCGGCACCTTGGCGTAGAATGTGCCGCCATCGTCGCCGCCCGTGAGATATTTCACCTCCGTGCAGATTGCCGGGACGCCAGCCGGGCGGGCCGCATGGGCGAGAATGGCGGCGTTTTCCAGCGCGGCCTCGCAGCTTTCCCCGCCATCGAGAGGCGAGTTTTCGTTAAATAGCCGTACGCGAATTCCACCAGCAGCAGGGCGGCGTGGGGGGGACCCAGTTTTGTTTGCCATTGTACCCTGCGCGGGCGAAATGGTCATCGAGGTCATCGTTCCTGTTCATTTGTCGTCAGTGGGGGCCGACCCCCACACCCCCGGAGTTTCTAGACGAAAAAGAAGCATCATTCGGCAGCTTTCATGAAGCTGTGGAACACCGGATCCTTGGGTGGCTCGACGCCGGTTTCGGATCTGGCGCGGGATTTCAGGTCTTCGATGGAGGTGACGCCGCAATTGAAAAGAACGGTGTCGCCGCGTTTGTCTTCGATTTCGGCGCGCAGGGTTTACATGGATTTGGTATCGACGGTTGCGTCGGCGATGAAGACGCCTTGGCGGCGCGCCGGTTTCGGTCATGGGGCCGGGTTCGACATCGGCGAGGACGTGGGCGAGGACGCATTTCAGCGGATCGCCCCAGCCGCCGCCGGCCGAACCGGGGACCGAGGCGTAGATACGGATTCGCAGGGGGAAGTACGCCTCGGGAAATTCGTTCGGGACGTTGGTGAAGGCGGGTGACTTGGAATGGCTGTCAGGGCCTTCGCCCGCGGGGCGTCCCGGCACGCCGACGAAGTCGATCCAGAAAAGTTGATACCGTTCGCCCGATGTGTCGAAGCCGGAATACCTGAAACGCGGGCATTCGGAGCACCAGGCGGCGTTCAACTCGTGATGGGCGCCCTGGCCCGGCAGGCAGCCCATGAGATCGAAGATCCAGCCCGGCATGCGGGGACGGCAGGACAAGGCGGCGGGTTTCTTCGGCTTGAGGATGCGGCCTTCGGGGATCTGCACCTCGACCAGTTCCTCAAAGCCGTCGCTGAACAGGGTCTGTGGATCGAACAGGCTGATGGTGAAAGCGCCGAAGAACGCCTTGAACACCTCTTTCTCTATCCCGGCCTTCACGGTCAATCACTCATTTCAGCCTCCTGTGATCCCATTGCGGCACGTCGGATCCCCCCGGGGGCAGCCTTCTCTACGAGCTCTGGACGATGTCCGGCTCAGGATGGGGTATGGGCA
>JBGTLJ010000489.1:0-4244 GCA_041744175.1 Oceaniglobus sp.
GCGCCCACGGCCTTGGACCGTTTGGCGCGGTGGGCGCCGAGGGCGAAACGGTGCACCTCGTCGCGCATGCGCTGGATGAAATAGAGCACCGGGTCGTTGTGGCGCAGCGCCATCGCGGGTTTTCCCGTGCGGTGGAATTCCTCCTTGCCGGCGTCGCGGTCCAGCCCCTTGGCGACACCCACCATTGGGATGTCGCCCACGCCCATCTCGGTCATGATACCGCGCACTGCGCTGACCTGCCCCGGCCCGCCGTCGATCAGCAACAGGTCGGGCCAGGTCCCCGACGTGCGGTCCGGATCCTCTTTCAGCAGGCGGGCAAAGCGGCGGGTCATCACCTCGCGCATCATCCCGAAATCGTCGCCCGGCGTCAGGGTTGCGTCCTTGATGTTGAACTTGCGGTACTGTCCCCTGATGAACCCTTCGGGACCCGCGACAATCATCCCGCCCACGGCATTGGCGCCCTGGATGTGGCTGTTGTCGTAGACCTCGATCCGTTTCGGCGGGGCGGGCAGATCGAACGCCTCGGCCAGACCCTTGAGCAGCCGTGTCTGGGTCGCGCTTTCGGCGATCCGGCGGGCCAGGCTTTCGCGTGCGTTGCGCAGGGCGCCCGCCACCAGATCCTGCTTTTCGCCGCGCTGGGGAACGGCAATCTCTACCCGAGTGCCGCGCTTTTGACCCAGTGCCGCCGACATCAGGTCGGCATCCTCGATCGCATCCGACAGCAGCACCAGCGGCGGCGGCTCGCGGTCGGCATAGAATTGTCCCACGAACCCCTCCATCACCTCGGCCGCACCCGCGCCCGAGCCGGTCCGGGGGTAATAGTCGTGATTGCCCCAGTTCTGGTTGGCCCGGATAAAGAACACCTGAACGCAGGCCTGCCCCTGCTCCATGTGAAGCGCGATGACGTCCGCCTCGCGCACGCCCTGGGGGTTGATGCCCTGACCCGCCTGAACCTGGGTCAGGGCGCGGATCCGGTCGCGCAACGCACCCGCGCGTTCGAACTCCATCGCGTCAGAGGCGGCTTCCATGTCGCGGGCCAGTTCGGCCTGCACCCGGGTGGACTTGCCTTGCAGAAACCGTTCGGCATCCTTGACCAGGGTGCCGTATTCGTCCTTGTTCACATAGCCCACGCAGGGCCCGGCGCAGCGCTTGATCTGGTATTGCAAACAGGGGCGGGTGCGGCTTTCGAACACCGAATCCGTGCAGTTGCGCAGCAGGAAAACCCGCTGCAACTGGGTCAGGGTGCGGTTGACGGCCCCGGCACTGGCGAACGGGCCGTAATAGCTGCCGTTTTCCTTTTTGGCACCGCGATGCTTCTTGATCTGCGGAAAGTCGTGATTGCCGGTGACGAGGATATTCGGGAACGACTTGTCGTCGCGCAGCAGCACGTTGAACTTCGGCTTCAGCTGCTTGATCAGGTTCTGTTCCAGCAGCAGCGCCTCGGTCTCTGTCCGGGTCGTCAGGAACATCATCGACGCCGTGTCACGGATCATCCTGTCGATGCGCGGCGAATGGCCGTTCGAATTGGCATAGTTGCTGACCCGCTTCTTCAGGTTGCGGGCCTTGCCGACGTAAAGAACCGCCTGGCGTGAATCCAGCATCCGGTACACCCCGGGAGAGTTGTCCAGCGTCCTGAGATAGGACTGGATGCAGGCATGTCCGGTCAGTGCGGCCTTGGTATCGTTCATCGGTCCATCATCACGATTCTGGGCGGGGTCTGCAATGCATGGGGGCCGCACACAAGGCGGAACATACCCACCGTTTCTGTGGATAACTCTGCGGACAACATCGAAGCCCGCGAAAATTATCGTTTCATTTGACCCACTTCATCGGATCGCCCATTTTTTCACCGAAACCGCAAGGCACTGTAAACGCAACGGAATATTCTTTTCAAAAGGCAATCCTTTGAAATCACTAAAGAATGCTTAACAGTTTTGTGACGGTCCGGGGCTCGGTGCACAACTTGCGCGGCATCCCGGTCGTCAACCTGATCGAGATATCGCCGAAATTGAAAAGGGATTCGTCAACA
Source organism: Oceaniglobus sp. (assembly GCA_041744175.1). Lineage (GTDB taxonomy): Bacteria > Pseudomonadota > Alphaproteobacteria > Rhodobacterales > Rhodobacteraceae > Oceaniglobus. Next base: position 2,030 of record JBGTLJ010000489.1, read on the forward strand.
TTACCACTGCGTGCATCGCGTCGGCCTGTCATGCCGACGCTACCAGAGGATCACCGCAACCAGATAGGCGGCGTAGAGCGAACACAAACCGATGCCCCAGAGGCGCGTCATCGTCCAGCGCAGGAACACGAACGGCGCCAGGACAAGCGAAGCGGCCAGCATAACCCATAGATCGAGGGTCAGGAAACTGTCGCCCACCGGGATAGGGCCGACCAGCGACGCGATGCCGATGATGCCAAGAAGGTTGAACATGTTCGAGCCGATGACGTTGCCCATGGCGACGTCGGCCTGACGGCGCAACGCGGCCATCACCGTGGTCGCAAGCTCGGGCAGGGAAGTGCCGATCGCCACCAGCGTCAGGCCGATCACCGTCTCGCTCACACCCACGTTGCGCGCGATGCTGGTCGCCGAATCCACCAGCAGGTGCGCGCCGACCGGCAGCCCGGCCAGCCCCGCCACAAGGAACGCTGCGATCTTCCAGGTGACCATGGACGGATCGGCGCCTTCGACATCGCTCTCGGCCGTTGCTTCGATGCGGCGATGGGCTAGCGCGTCGCGCATCTGGTCGCCCAGCATCACCGCCAGCCCCGCCAGCAGGATCAGACCGTGCCACCAGGTCAGCGGCCCGAAGAAACACAGCACGATGAAAAGCGCGGTGGCCGCCAGCATCATCAGATAGCTTTTCTGGGTATCGCAATGGGTCATGTGCATTGCCGCGATCATCGCGGGAATGCCCAGCACCAGCAGCACGTTCGCGGTGTTCGATCCCACCACGTTGCCCATCGCGATCCCCGGCGCATTGGCCATGATCGCCTGGACGGATATCAACAGCTCCGGCGCCGATGTCCCGAAGGCGACGATGGTCAGCGACACGATCAGTGCGGGCACCCCTAGGCGCAGCGACAGGTTCACCGCACCGCGCACAAGGGCGTCACCCGCCAACAGCAGGATGATCAGGCCGAGGCCCGCAATGGCGAAATCCATCTCAGCCCTTTCCCCCACCGCAATCGCAGGGGCCGCGCCCCAGCCGATAGCGGCCGCACCGTTCGCATTTCAGCGATTTCAGGCGCGACTGGCCGGGAAACCGAAGCTTGCCGATCATGGCAAGCACGACCATGCCGATCAAAAACAGGCTGACGACCTTGATCACGACGTCACAATCCGAACCGGGCGAACGCGGCGCGGTCTTCCAGCGCGCCGACGGCGGCCTGTCCCAGCGCCATCCCGAAGCGCGACAGAAAGGGACGGCGGCGGGCGTACACGCTGAACCGGACGTCCTTGCCGAAAATGTCCTTCATCTTCGGCACGATATGACCGATGCCGTCGATCAGCCCGACATCCTGCGCGCCCTTTCCCACCCAGATTTCTCCGGTGAAAAGATCGCGCCCCTGTTCCAGCTTTCCTGCCCGCCGTTCGGTCACATGAGCGATAAAGCTCGCGTGGATCTGCTCTTGCAACGCCTTCAGCCGCGCGACATCCTCTGGCCGTTCGGGCTGGAACGGGTCAAGCATGGATTTGGAATTGCCCGCGGTATAGACCCGCCGTTCGATTCCATAGCGCTCGATGAACCCATCCAGCCCGAAACCGGCGGAAATCACCCCGATCGATCCGACGATCGACGTGGGGTCGGCCCAGATGTGGTCGGCCGCACAGGCCAGCCAGTATCCGCCCGACGCTGCCACATCCTCGACAAAGGCGTGCACCGGCACCTGCTTTTCGTCCGCCAGCCGCCGGATCCTCGCAGAGATCAGCGACGATTGCGCGGGGCTGCCGCCGGGCGAATTGATCACCAGCGCCACCGCGGCGGGCTTGCCGCGCGAAAACGCCTTTTCGATCAAGGGCGCAAGCGCCGCATCGTTCAGCGCGCCCCGCCCGCCGGACGAGATGACGCCCTGCAACCGGATGACCGAAACGAAAGGTGGCTTGGGAAGGAATGGAATGAACCGCTTCATCCGACGCCATGTAGAGCCTGCTGTCCCCGGCAACAAGACCGCGCCCCGTGTTGACGCCAGCGGTGTGGCGTGTGGACACAGGGGAGGCGGCGAGGGGCGGGACCTGCGGCCGCGATCATGCTGCCCCGTGTCGCATCTGACCTTTTGCAACCCACGGCACGGGCCGAAACCTTAGAGCCCGATTTGAAACCAATTGAGCGAGTTCAGTAGGTTGTGATTCAGTTCGGTTGCAAAGCTGAACGGAGATCCCCATGGGCTGGACT
>JBGTLJ010000490.1:0-2340 GCA_041744175.1 Oceaniglobus sp.
GCGGTCGACCGCGCCGCGCTGGGCCTGCCGCGCTATGATCACCGGGGAGACAGCTAGGACATGCGTTCGATCTTTTTCGCAATGACCGCCTTTGCGGTGATGGGGCTGGCCTTCTGGGCCTACGTGGAGAACTACAAGACCCAGGCTGCAATCAAGACCGTGGAGCGGTTGCAGCGCGACATCGGGGCGAAACGCGAATCCCTGGCGGTTTTGCGCGCCGAATGGGCCTATCTGAACCGCCCAGAGCGGCTGAACGAGCTGGTGAACATGAATTTCGCCCGGTTGCAGCTTTTGCCGCTGACACCCGAACAGTTCGGCCGCGTCGATCAGCTGGCCTATCCGCTGCCGCCCGAGGTGTTTCCATTGGTGATGCCCGAAAACACCATCAACATTCAGGGAGACCAGCCATGATCCGCACGCCCCTGCGCCCGCTGGCCCGCATCCTGCGCGCGCGAGAATCGGGCGAGAACCCCGACGCCATCGAGGCCGAAAACCTGCGCCTTCGTCACGAGGCGATGCGCGACCGGTCGCGATTCCAGGCCGAGGGGCGTCTTCTGGTGCTGTCGGTGTTCTTTTTCTGCGCCTTTGCCGTGGTGGGCGCGCGCATGGGCCTGCTGGCCGCGTCCGAGGCGGAGGAGCCTCGCGCGCAGGCCACCGGCGCCGCGATCACCGCCCAGCGGGCCGACATCACCGACCGCAGGGGGCGGATCCTGGCCACCAACCTGTCGACGTTTTCACTTTATGCGCAGCCGCCCAACATGATCGACAGGCCCCGCGTTGCGCGTGAACTGGCGGCGATCTTTCCCGAGCTTGATGAGGAAAGGCTGCTGCGGGATTTCAGTAGCAAGCGCAAGTTCCTGTGGATCCGCAAGAAGCTGAGCCCCGAGCAGAAGCAGGCGGTGCATGACATCGGCGATCCGGGGCTGTCGTTCGGGCCGCGTGAGATGCGGCTTTATCCCAACGGCACCCTTGCGGCCCACGTGCTGGGCGGCGCCAGTTTCGGGCGCGAGGGCGTGCAATCGGCCGAGGTGATCGGCGTTGCGGGGGTGGAAAAGGCGTTCGACGCCTACCTGCGCGACCCGGCGGAGGGTGGCGCGCCGTTGCAGCTTTCCATCGACCTGACCGTGCAGACGGCGGTGCGCCAGGTGCTCTACGGCGGCATGAAGCTGATGAACGCCAAGGGCGCGGCGGCGATCCTGATGGACATCCACAGCGGCGAGATCATCGCGATGGTGTCGCTGCCCGATTTTGACCCCAACGACCGGCCGCGCCCGGCCACCAAGGGCGATCCTGCCGACAGCCCGCTGTTCAACCGGGCGGTGCAGGGGGTGTACGAGCTGGGATCGACCTTCAAGATCTTCACTGCCGCACAGTCGCAGGAGCTTGGACTGACCGGCCCCACCACCATGGTCGATGCCGATGCGCCGATGAAATGGGGCCGGTTCACCATCCGCGAGTTCGAGAACAAGAATTTCGGACCCAGGTTGTCGGTCACCGACGTGATCGTCAAATCCAGCAATGTCGCCACCGCCAGGATGGCGATGGCCATCGGTGCCGCGCGCCAGAAGGAGTTCCTGCGCACGCTGGGGTTCTTCGATCCGACACCGGTGGAACTGGTCGAGGCGCCGGGCGCCGCGCCGATCTATCAGAGCAACTGGAGCGAGATCACCACCATCACCGCGTCCTACGGGCATGGCATCGCCGCATCGCCCCTGCACCTGGCGGCGGCGTATTCGTCGCTTCTGAACGGCGGTACAAAGGTTGAGCCGACGCTTCTGAAACGGGTCGCGTCCGAACCCGGACCGCGGATCGTATCGGAACGGACTTCCCGCGATGCCCGCGACATGCTGCGCCAGGTGGTGACGCGCGGCACCGCCAGTTTCGGCGGCGTGCCGGGCTATGAGGTGGCGGGCAAGACCGGCACCGCCAACAAGCCGCGCCACACCGGCGGCTATTACAACGACAAGAACATCAACACATTCGCATCGGTGTTTCCCGCGTCCGATCCCAGGTACACGCTGATCGTGTCGCTGGACGAGGCATCGGACAATTCTTCCGACCAGCCGCGCCGCACCGCGGGCTGGACGGCGGTGCCGGTGGCGGCAGAGGTGATCCGCCGCGCGGCACCGTTGCTGGGGCTGAGACCGATTGTTGTATCTCCCGACCCGACTGCGCTAACACTCATCGCGAATCGGCAATGAGGCGCGCATGGGCAAGACGGCAACGCTGGCGGACCTGGGTTTGACCGCGCAATTCGGGCGCGAGGCACGGATCAGCGAACTGGTGGTGGACAGCCGGGCGGTGCGCGACGGCGCGCTGTTCGCGGCCCTGCCCGGAAGC
>JBGTLJ010000491.1:0-3549 GCA_041744175.1 Oceaniglobus sp.
GCCCTGCGTCGGCGACGGGCGGCAATCGGGCACCTCTGGCAGTCCGTCGATCCTGAACGCATCGCCCGAGGCGGCGGCGGGGGGCGGCCTTGCGCTGGTGGCCACCGGCGACCGGCTGCGCATCGATCTGAGGAAATGCACCGCCGACATGCTGGTGGACGATGCCACTCTGGCGCAGCGCCGCGCCGCCCTACCGCAACGACCCTTTGCCCCCGACAGCCAGTCACCCTGGCAGGAGATATTCCGCGAGCGGGTCGAGCCGCTGAGCCACGGGATGACCCTGCGCGGCGCCGACGCATACCGCGACATCGCCCACAAGGGAATGCCGCGCGACAACCACTGACCCTTCATCCGACATCCAGACACAACGGAGACACCACATGAAACTCTGCCGCTTCGGAGAGCCGGGCCATGAGCGCCCCGGAATGATCGACCACAACGGCGACCTGCGCGACCTGTCCGACGAGATCGCCGACATCGCCCACGAGGCGCTGTCGGACAAATCCATCGAAATACTGTCGAAGCTGGATCCCATGGCGTTGCCCATGGTCGAGGGCAACCCGCGCATGGGGCCCTGCGTGGGCGACATCGGCAAGTTCATGTGCATCGGGCTGAACTATTCCGATCACGCCGCCGAAACCGGGGCCGAGATCCCGAAGCATCCGATCCTGTTCATGAAGGCCAATTCCTCCGTCGTCGGCCCCAACGACGATGTGATGATGCCGCGCGGTTCGACCAAGACCGACTGGGAGGTCGAACTGGGGGTGGTGATCGGCACCACGGCGAAATACGTGGACGAGGCCGACGCGCTGAACCATGTGGCCGGGTACTGCGTGATCAACGATGTCAGCGAGCGGCATTTCCAGACCAAGCTGTCCGGGCAATGGACCAAGGGCAAGTCCTGTGACACCTTCGGGCCGACCGGGCCCTGGCTGGTGACGCGCGACGAGATCGCCGATGTGCAGGCCCTGGGGATGTGGCTGGACGTCAACGGCGAGCGGCGCCAGACCGGCAATACCGCCACGATGATCTTTACCGTCGCGCAGTGCATCAGCCACCTGTCGCAGATCATGACCCTGCACCCTGGCGACGTGATTTCCACCGGCACGCCCCCCGGCGTCGCCATGGGGATGAAACCGGAGCCCATATACCTTAAAAAGGGCGATGTGATGACGCTGGGCATCGACGGGTTGGGCGAACAGCGCCAGAGCGTCGGAGAGGACGCGTGAAGCCCGGCCTGCTGATGATCGGCGGCGCCACGGACCGGATGATCGACCGGTTCGAAACGGAATTCACGCTGCACCGGGCCAAGGAAATCGACGATATCGACGCGTTCCTTGCCGAACATGGCGACACGATCACCGCCATCGCCACCAACGGCCACGACGGCGTCAGCGCCGGGATCATGGATGCCTGCCCGAACCTGAAGGTGGTGAGCTGTTACGGCGTCGGCTATGACGCCATCGACACCTCCGCCTGCGCCGCGCGCGGGATCGTCGTGTCCCACACCCCCGGGGTGCTGAACGACGACGTGGCGAACACCGCGCTGCTGCTAGTTCTGGCGTCATCCCGCGATCTGGTTTTCAACGACGGCTATGTGCGGGCCGGGCGCTGGGCCCGGGACGGCAACACGCCGCTGACCCGCTCGCCCGAGGGCAAGACCTTCGCCATCCTCGGGCTGGGGCGGATCGGCGAGAGGATCGCCGAGAAGCTGGCGCAGTTCAACGGGCGGGTGATCTATCACTCGCGCACCGAAAAGGATGTCGGATACGCGTATTACGGCGATCTGACGGCAATGGCGCGGGACGCCGATTACCTGATCGTCATCACCCCCGGGGGGGCCGCCACGAACAAGCTGGTGAACCGCGAGGTGATCGAGGCGCTGGGCCCCGACGGCACGCTGATCAACGTCGCGCGCGGCACGGTGGTGGACGAGGACGAGATGGTGGCGGCTCTGGGCGACGGCCGCCTGGGCTGGGCCGGGCTGGACGTCTACGAGGCCGAACCGCAGGTGCCCGAAGCGCTGTTCACGATGTCGAACGTGACGCTTCTGCCCCATGTGGCCAGCGCCACGGTGGAAACCCGTCGCGCCATGGGCGATCTGGTCTGCGACAACCTCAGCCGGTTCCTGAAGGACGGAACGGTGATGACATCTGTGCCGGAAACCGCCCACCTTTAGGCCCCGGCGCGCACCCGCCTGTCGGCGTCCGAGCGGATCGGGTGGCAGACGGGGGGCCAGGTGCGGGCGGACAGGGTTGGCCGACAGAGCGACCGACAGCCAACCGGGCCGTCGCATGGGCCGTGGTGCGGACGACGGCACGGACGGCGAAACCGGCTGGTCACGCGGGCAGCGGCCAGAACTGCGGCCCTGACAATGAGACGAAAGGCCGCCCGAACGGCGAATTGCCGCCGGACCGCTGTTTCCCGACGGTCGACACTGCCACCGAAATCGCGATGTTGTCGCCGATCTACCCCAATTCTGCCAGAATATGCTGACATCTGTTGCCGGTGGGACGTGGCTTATCGAGGGACGAGATGGACAGACTGACGGAAATGGAAGCCTTTGCCACGGTCGTGGATCAGGGCGGGTTCACTGACGCGGCCAGAAAGATGGGCATCTCGAAATCGGCGGTCAGCAAGCATGTCTCGTCGCTGGAGGCGCGTTTGGGCGCGCGGCTGTTGAACCGCACCACGCGCCGCGTCAGCCCGACCGAGATCGGCCTCGCCTATTACGACCGCGCCCGCCGCGTCCTGAACGATGCGGGCGAGGCGGATTCGCTGGTCACGTCCATGCAGTCGGACCCTTCGGGACTGCTGCGGATTTCGGTGGCAACCGATTTTGGGGTCAACCATCTGTCGCCGATCCTTGGCCGGTTCCTGGGCGAATTTCCCGACATCACGGTCAACATGGTGCTGAACAACCGCTATGTGGAGCTGATTTCGGAAGGGTTCGACATGGCGGTGCGGATCGGCGAGCTTGAGGACAGCACCCTGCGCGCCCGAAAGCTAACCGAAACCACTAAGCGGATGATCGGATCGCCCGGCTACTTCGAAAAGTACGGGCGTCCCCGGAAGATCGACGATCTGAACGCCCACAAGCTGCTGCATTATTCCAGCCAGTCCAACGGCGCGGTCTGGAAACTGACCGCGCCGTCAGGCGAGAAGCGGCAGGTGCGAACCGCCGGATGGCTTTCGGTAAACGACGGCCAGAGCCTTTTGAATGCGGCGATTTCCGGTCTGGGCATCGCGTATCTGCCGAGCTTTCTCTATGCCGACGCGCTAAAGGCGGGGCTGGTGCAGGAGGCGATCGCCGATCTGCCGACCGAGACCCAAGGCATCTATGCCGTCTATCCGCCGGGCCGGTTCACCCAGCCCAAGGTGCGGGCGTTCATCGATTTTCTGGTCCATGCCTTCGGCGACAAGGGCCCCGACATCTGGTAACAAGGGGAACTGCCGACGCCTGACCGCGCGGCCCCTGTTCCAACGACGTGGCGTGATCCCGCAGAGGCGCGCGCGGCGCGCCACACCAGGCCCCCCACCCCCGGCTGC
>JBGTLJ010000492.1:0-11499 GCA_041744175.1 Oceaniglobus sp.
ATCGAATCCGAAGCGATGGCGAAGGGGGTCGATGTCGTCGCCCCCAGTGCCACCGACATCCTCGGTCTGCGCGGCATCCTGGACGCACAGGGCGATCCGGACACCGACACCGCACCCCTGCGCACCGCCCTGACCGCGGCCCTGCCGGACATGCTCGGGGCGTTCAACGCCATGCGCCTTGCCGAGGGGCGCGAACTGGTGGCCGTCATTCTGGCGCAGGTCGAAACGATTGCGGCGCTGACCGGCGAAGCGCGGGCACTGTGCGATGCGCGCGCCGACGATATGGCAGCACGTCTGCGTGAATCCCTCGCTAGGGTGCTGGACAATTCGGACGGCGCCGATCCCGACCGCGTGGCGCAGGAACTGGCGCTGATCGCCGTCAAGTCCGACATCCGCGAAGAGCTGGATCGCCTCGCCGCCCATGTGGTCGCGGCGCGCGATCTTCTGGCGGCGTCCGGTCCGGTGGGCCGCAAGCTGGATTTCCTGACCCAGGAATTCATGCGAGAGGCGAACACGCTTTGTTCGAAATCCCAGAACGCGGCGCTGACCCGGGTTGGCCTCGATCTGAAAACCGCGATAGACCAGATGCGCGAACAGGTTCAGAACGTGGAGTGAGCGATTGGCGCGCCGTGGTCTTCTCATCATCCTGTCCTCGCCCTCGGGGGCCGGAAAATCGACTTTGGCGCGCCGTCTCATGGTGTGGGACGCCGAATTGCAGTTTTCGGTATCGGCCACCACGCGCGATCCCCGCCTGGGCGAGGTGGACGGACGCGAATACCATTTCGTCACCGAACACGATTTCAAATCCATGGTCCGGGACGATGACATGCTGGAACATGCCCAGGTGTTCGGCAACTACTACGGCTCGCCCAAAGCTCCGGTGCAGCGGGCCATCGCAACGGGCGTCGACGTCCTGTTCGACATCGACTGGCAGGGCGCGCAGCAGATTTCGACCTCGTCGCTGCAACAGCATGTCCTGTCGATCTTCATCCTGCCCCCCAGTATCGTCGAACTGCGCCGCCGTCTCGAAACCCGGGGTCAGGACGACGCCGATACCATCGGGCGGCGGATGTACAAGAGCTGGGACGAGATCAGCCATTGGGACGCCTACGACTACGTCCTGGTCAACGACGACATCGACACGACCGAGGCGCGTCTGAAAACCATTATCGGCGCCGAACGCCTGCGCCTGTCGCAGCAACCCGATCTGGTGACCCATGTCCGTGCACTGCAGGACGAATTCGAGGATAACCGATGACACTTTACATTCTGGACGGCACTGCGCCCGAAATCGCGGACGACGCCTGGATCGCGCCCGATGCCAATCTGATCGGCCGCATCCGGGTGCTTGGCGGCGGTTCGGTGTGGTTTGGCGCCACCTTGCGCGGCGACAACGAATGGATCGAGGTGGGGCAGGGCAGCAATGTGCAGGAAAACAGCGTCCTGCACACCGACATGGGCTTTCCCCTGACCATCGGTGCCAACTGCACCATCGGCCACAAGGTGATGCTGCATGGCTGCACGATCCACGACGGATCTCTGATCGGGATGGGGGCGACGGTGCTGAACGGCGCGGTGATCGGGCGCGGCTGCCTGATCGGCGCGGGGGCGCTGATCACCGAAGGCAAGGTGATCCCAGACGGGGCACTCGTAATGGGCGCACCGGGCAAGGTGATCCGCCAGCTTGACGAAAAGGCCATTGCGGCGCTTCTCGAATCCGCCGAGAGCTATCGTGTCAATGCGCGCCGGTTCGTTGCCGGACTGCGCCCGGTCTGAGGTCCCCATGTCCGAAACCCCGAAAACCATCGTCCGCCGCACACCGTGGCCAACGTCCTCGTCACGCGCCGTGGTCACGCCGCTGCAACCCTCCGTGGTCTATTCCAGCGCCAGCCCAGACGCCCTCGACGATCAGTACGAGGGGCGGGCCCAGGGATATACCTATGCCCGCGAAGGACATCCCAATGCCGACGTTCTGGCGCAAAAGATCGACGGGCTGGAGGGTGCGAGCGGCGGTTTCATCCTGGGTTCCGGCATGGCGGCGGTCAGCGCGGCGATGCTGGGCGTGCTGAAGGCTGGCGATCACGTGCTGGGCGGCGATCAGCTCTATGGCCGCTCGATGCGGATGATGGCCGACGAACTGCCGCGCTTCGGCGTCCGGACCTCGCTCGCCGATCCGACGGACGCCGCCGCGATGGCGGCTGCCATCCGGCCCGAAACCCGGATGATCCTGATAGAGGTGGTCAGCAATCCCACCTTGCGCGTCGCCGACGTTCCGGGGATCGCCGCGCTGGCGAGGGACCGGGGGATCCTGCTGGCCGTGGACAACACCTTCACCACACCTCGGGGATTCAGGCCGTTCGACCACGGCGCCGACATCGTCATCCATTCGGTGACCAAACTGCTGGCGGGGCATTCCGATGTGACGCTGGGCTATGTGGCGGCGCACGATCCCGACGTGCGCGCGGCGATGCTGGGCACTGCCGTCACGCTGGGGCTGACGCCCAGCCCGTTCGACTGCTGGCTGGCGGAACGCGGGCTTTATTCGTTCGAACTGCGCTACGACCGGGCGGAACAGAATGCCGCGGCCCTTGCGGATCACATCGCGGGGCTGCCCGGGGTGCGCCGGGTGCTGTACCCGCTGCGCGCCGATCACCCGGATCACAACCGCGCCGTCCACCTGCTCCAGGGCAGGGGCGGTGCCATGGTAACGTTCGAGATCGAGGGCGGACGCGCGCAGACCAATGCGATGGTCGAGGCCGCCGAAAACATCGCCTTCGCGCCGACCCTCGGCGATATCGGAACCACCCTGAGCCACCCCGCCACATCGTCGCACCGCGCGCTGACGGCTGAACGGCGCGCCGCCCTTGGACTGGGCGAGGGTGTGTTCCGGGTTTCGGTGGGGATCGAGCCGATCGATCTGCTGAAGGACGAATTCGAAACCGCGATCAAAGCCGCGGCAGCGGCCTAGGCCTGCGCCAGTTCGTTGATCTGGAGGATGCCGAAATCCAGCGCGGGACAGGCCTGCCGCACCTCGCGGCAGATCACCCGCGGCGCCGGAAGATCCATGTCCACGATCCGCTGGCGACCCCGATAGCCGTTCACCACAAGCATCTGGGCCAGTTCCAGACAGTCGAACATCGGCGTGATGGCAAATGAAAGCACAAGGTTCGGCGCCTCGTCCTGCTGCAACCGCTCCGCGACATCATAGATCTGGCAGATGTCCACAGGCATCGCCAACGGCATCCGCAATGAAACCCGCCGCAGGCTCATCATGTCGCCCACAAATAGACAGCGCAGCGGCGATTGCGACCTCGTCCCCGGCGTGGATGAATATTCAGGCTTTTCCTTCTTGCTGTTCTGCGTCATTTGACAAACCTGTCCAAGAATGCTGCACGATCAGAGACCGTATCGGATGTGATAAGAACGAGCGGACTGTTGCCTACAATGCTATGCCGTCCGACAGGCACTTACAAATCATAACTCGAATCATATGTAGCGGGTTCGGCCAGATTGACAAATTCTTTGCGCCTTCACGCAACATTGAATCCGGTGCGCTGAGCCGTGAACAGCGACGCGATCCAGCAGGTTCTGGATGCCCTTCAGCCGCCCGCCTTCTTTGTCGACGCGCAGAATCGCATTTCCGTCAGCAATGCCGCCGCGCGCGCGCTGTTCGGCGGAACGCTGGCGGGCCGACACTATGTTTCGATCCTGCGCCAGCCGCTGATCCTCGATGCCATAGATACAGTCATTCGCGACGGCATCCCGGCCCGCGCGAATTTCATCGGATCGGACGGCGCCCATGAAACCGTCTGGGTGGCCAGCGCGGCGCCGCTGATGGCCGACGGACGGCTGGGTGTTCTCGTCAGCATGGAGGACACGACGGCGATGCAGGAGGCAGGTCAGATGCGGCGCGATTTCGTCGCCAATGTCAGCCACGAATTGCGCACGCCGCTGACCGCCCTGATCGGGTTCATCGAAACCCTGCGCGGCGCGGCGCGCGAGGATCCCGTGGCGCGCGAGAAATTCCTGGCGATCATGTCGCGGGAAGCGACCCGGATGAACCGGCTGGTGCAGGATCTGCTGTCGCTGTCGCGGGTTGAAAGCGAGGAGCGGATGCGGCCAACCCAGCGAATGTCGCCAGGGGACCTGCTGCGCTCGGTGGCGCTTTCCCTCGCGCCCCTGTTGCAGGAACGTGGTGTCAAGTTGACCCTGCAGGGCGTCGATGGCTTGCCGGGAATTGTCGGCGACAGCGATCAGTTGCGTCAGGTATTCACCAACCTGATCGAGAACGCGGTCAAATACAGCGGCCGTGGCCATGACGTGACCCTGTCGGCCCAGGTGATCGAAAGGGAACCCTCGATGCGGATGGCAGCGATCCGGATCGACGTGTCGGACCACGGCGACGGCATCGACCCGATCCATCTGCCTCGCTTGACGGAACGCTTCTACCGTGTCGACAGCCACCGGTCGCGGGAAATGGGTGGAACCGGTCTGGGCCTGGCCATCGTCAAACATATCGTCAATCGGCATCGCGGGCGGCTGCGCATCGCCAGCGAGGTGGGGCAGGGCAGCACATTCTCCGTTCTGCTGCCGCTGGGCTGACACCCGCCGGACTTTGTCATGTTACCGTTACACAAGCGTCACAAAACCACAGCAGAGCGGGCTTAGGCAGCGGCCAAGGTCGCAGCTGCGCGGCCGTTCGAAAACAGGAGCGTTCCATGAAAATCGCAAAACTTTCCATTTCCGTGCTGGCCGTCGCTGCCGCGTCCGCCACCGCCGCCGCGGCGCGCGATCAGGTCCAGGTGGCCGGATCGTCGACCGTGCTGCCCTATGCCGCCATCGTCGCCGAAGCCTTTGGCGAAAACTTCGATTTCCCGACGCCGGTCGTGGAATCCGGCGGATCGTCCGCAGGGCTCAAGAAATTTTGCGAGGGCGTCGGTGAGAACACCATCGACATCGCCAATTCGTCCCGCAAGCTGCGCGACGGCGAAGTCACCGCCTGCGCCGCGAACGGCGTAACCGACATCATCGAAGTGCAGTTCGGCTATGACGGGATCGTGTTCGCCTCCGACATCGACGGCAACAGCTTCGAATTCACCCCCGAAGACTGGTACAAGGCGCTCGCGGCCGAACATTTCATCGACGGGGAACTTGTCGCCAACACCTTTTCCACATGGGACCAGGTGAACCCGGATCTTCCCGCCCAGGAAATCCAGGCGTTCATCCCCGGCACCAAGCACGGCACCCGTGAAGTGTTCGAGGAAAAGGTGATCCTTCAGGGCTGCGAGGATGGCGGTTTCCTGCAGGCGATGCTGGATTCGGGCGTCGACGAGGACACCGCCGAGGAAAAGTGCATGGCGGTCCGCACCGACGGGCGTTCGGTCGACATCGACGGCGACTATACCGAAACCCTGGCCCGCATCGACAGCGACACTGACGGCATCGGCGTGTTCGGCCTGTCGTTCTACGAGAACAACACCAGCAAGCTTCAGGTCGCGACCATGTCGGGCATCACCCCGTCGACCGAGACCATTTCATCCGGCGAATACCCGGTGTCTCGTCCGCTGTACTTCTACGTCAAGAAGGCGCATATCGGCGTCATCCCGGGGTTGAAGGAATACGCCGAATTCTTCGTCTCCGACGAGATCGCCGGTCCCGGTGGCCCGCTGGCCGAATACGGTCTTGTGGCGGATCCCGAACTGGGCGAGACCCAGTCCACCGTCGCCGAAGAAGAAACCATGAACGCCGGCAGTTAAAACGCCGCCAATCCTCGGGGTGGCGTCACTGCGCCGCCCCGTCCGCATGTCCGTCCACGGGGGATGACGATGCCGCTGATCTGGCTTTTTGCCATCTTGTTCGCACTGGCGGCAATCGGTTACCTCCTCGGACGCAGGCGGGCACTGGCCGTTGCCGGTGGCGACATGCGCCGGTTGCATTCGCTGCCCAACTACTATGGCCTGAACGTTTCGCTGGCCGTGCTTGTACCGGCCTTGCTGGTGCTGTTCACTTGGCTGCTGGTGCAGCCGATGGCGATCGAGGCGACCATCGCAGGCGATCTTGCCCCCGAAGCCGTCGATACCGACAGATCGCTGATGATGAGCGATGTCCGCCGCCTCGCCTCCGGGCTGGAAACCGCGATGGCAGTGGGCACGATGACCGGCGAGGAAATGCGCAGCCTGTCGGCGGGCGAGGACAGCATTCGCGCGTCGCTGGCGGCGGTCGGCGTTGCGCTTGGTTCGGATGTGTCGTCAGAAGTCCTGCTCGCGGCCAAGTCCTATCTCTCGATGACCCGGACCGGCAATCTGGTTCGAAACATCGTGGTGATCCTGCTGGGCGTCGCCGGCTTTCTCTGGGCGATGCGCCAGACCACAATGCTGTTCCGGGCCCGCAACACGGTCGAGACGGCGGTCATGGCGCTTCTCATTGCAGCGGCATCCATCGCAATTCTGACGACAGCAGGCATCGTGCTTTCCATGCTGTTTGAATCGATCAACTTTTTCGGCCAGTACCCGATAAGCGAATTCTTCTTCTCCACCACGTGGTCGCCGAACTTTCGCGGCAATTCCGACCTCGGCATCCTGCCGCTGCTGTGGGGCACGCTCTACATCTCTTTCATCGCCCTGCTTGTCGCGGTGCCGGTGGGCCTGTTTTCCGCAATCTACCTGTCGGAATATGCAGGCCCCAAGATGCGCAGCGTCGCCAAGCCGCTGATCGAGGTGCTGGCGGGCATCCCCACCATCGTCTACGGTCTCTTCGCGCTGATCACCGTCGGGCCGATGCTGCGCGACTATTTCGCCCAGCCGCTGGGCTTGGGCGATTCCGGCTCGTCGGTGATGACCGCGGGTCTGGTGATGGGGATCATGCTGATCCCCTTCGTGTCCTCCTTGTCGGATGACATCATCAATGCGGTGCCGCAGGCCATGCGCGACGGCAGCTTCGGTCTGGGCGCCACCCGGTCCGAAACCATACGTCAGGTGGTCATCCCTGCCGCCCTTCCCGGGATCGCCGGCGCCATCCTGCTTGCCGCGTCCCGCGCCATCGGCGAGACGATGATCGTGGTGCTGGGCGCGGGGGCGGCGGCAAGGCTGGATCTGAACCCGTTCGAGGCGATGACGACCGTCACCGTAAAGATCGTCAGCCAGCTGACCGGCGACACCGATTTCGCCGCGCCCGAAACGCTGGTCGCCTTTGCCCTTGGCCTGACGCTGTTCGTCATCACCCTCGTCCTCAACGTGATCGCGCTGGTGATCGTGCGAAAATACCGGGAGCAGTACGAATGAGCGATATCGCCGCCAGTCCCGATGCGCGGCCCGCGCCGGAACGCTCTTCGCTGCTGTCCCTGTCGGAGCATACGAAAAAGCGCAACGCCGCCGAAAAGCGGTTCGAGATCTACGGCATGATCGCCGTCGGCATCGGGCTGCTGGCACTGGTGGTGCTGCTTGTCTCGATCCTTGGCAACGGGCTGTCGTCGTTCCGCCAGACATTCCTGACGCTGAACATCGAACTGACCGAGGAAAAGCTGGACAAGTCCGGCGTGCGCGACATGGAAGCGATCAAGAAAGTCTCGACCTTCGGATACGGCCCGCTGATCGAGGCCGCGCTGGAACGCCGGATGGCAGAGCTGGACATCGCCATCGACGGACTGGATGCCGGCGACGCGGCCGATATCATCAGCAAGGAAGCGCCCGGCCAGTTGCGCGATTTCGTGATCGCAAACCCGGATCTGATCGGCACGACACAGGAATTCCGCGTTCTGGCCGACGGCCGGATCGACGGTTATTACAAGGGCCGCGTGTCCATGGAAAGCGCCGCCATCGACAGCAACGTCAGCGTCGAACAGCTGCAACTGGCCGAGGCGCTGAAAGATGCGGGAATCCTCGCCACATCGTTCAACAGCGATTTCATCACCGCCCCCGATGCGTCGGACCAGCGCCCGGAGGCGGCGGGTCTTGGCGTCGCCATCCTCGGCTCGCTCTACATGATGCTGGTGGTGCTGGTGCTGGCCCTGCCCATCGGCGTCGCCGCCAGCATCTATCTTGAAGAATTCGCCCCCAAGAACCGCTGGACCGACCTGATCGAGGTCAACATCTCCAATCTTGCCGCGGTGCCGTCCATTGTGTTCGGCATCCTCGGCCTTGCGATCTTCATCAACTTCGCGGGTCTGCCGCAATCGGCACCCATCGTCGGCGGACTGGTGCTCACGCTGATGACCCTGCCGACGATCATCATCGCCACCCGCGCCTCGCTGAAATCGGTGCCGCCCAGCATCCGCGACGCGGCACTGGGGGTGGGGGCGTCGAAGATGCAGTCGGTGTTCCACCACGTCCTGCCCCTGGCCGCACCAGGCATCCTCACCGGCACCATCATCGGTCTGGCCCAGGCCCTGGGTGAAACCGCGCCGCTGCGGCTGATCGGCATGGTTGCCTTCGTCAAGGAATTTCCCGGCGCGCCGCCCGAAGGCTTCTTCGATCCCGCCAGTGCGTTGCCGGTGCAGGTCTACAACTGGACCCAGCGATCCGACCCCGCATTTGTCGAACGTGCATCGGGGGCGATCATCGTGCTGCTGGTGTTTCTGATCGTGATGAACACCATTGCCGTGATATTGCGCCGCCGTTTCGAACGGCGCTGGTGACGGACCGGGCCGCAACGCCGACAGCCCGCAAGGAGAACGCCATGAAAGACCACCGCACGACCGAAAGCGAGACCATGAACGACACCAAGATCTCGGCCCGCAACGTGCAGGTCCATTATGGCGACACCCATGCGATCAAGGACGTAAGCGTCGACATCCAGGACAAGACCGTCACCGCATTCATCGGCCCGTCGGGTTGCGGCAAGTCGACATTCCTGCGCTGCATCAACCGGATGAACGACACGATCGACACCTGCAGGGTCTCCGGCGACATCCACATCGACGGCGAAGACATCTACGACAAGGCCGTCGATCCGGTTCAGTTGCGCGCCAAGGTGGGGATGGTGTTCCAGAAACCCAATCCTTTTCCGAAATCCATCTATGACAACGTCGCCTATGGCCCCAGGATCCACGGGCTGGCCCGCAACAAGGCCGAACTCGATGAGATCGTCGAAAAATCACTGCGCCGCGCCGCTTTGTGGCAAGAGGCAAAGGACCGGCTCCAGCAGCCGGGCACCGGGCTTTCGGGCGGTCAGCAACAGCGCCTGTGCATCGCGCGCGCCGTCGCCACCGACCCCGAGGTTCTGCTGATGGACGAACCGTGCTCGGCGCTTGACCCCATCGCCACCGCCCAGGTCGAGGAGCTGATCGACGAATTGCGCCAGAACTATTCCGTGGTGATCGTCACCCATTCGATGCAGCAGGCCGCCCGTGTCAGCCAGCGCACCGCGTTCTTCCACCTTGGCAGCCTTGTGGAGTTCGGCGAAACCGACCGCATCTTCACCAACCCCCAGGACAGCAGGACGGAATCCTACATCACCGGGCGCATCGGGTAAGGAACTGGTATCATGAACGAACAGCACATCGCATCGGCCTTCGACCGTGATCTCGAAGGCGTGACGGCCATGATCATGAAAATGGGCGGGCTGGTGGAATCGGCGATCCTGAACAGCGCCAAGTCGCTTGTGGACCGCGACATCGAACTGGCCGCGCAGGTCCGCGAGGCGGACGGCGCCAGCGACGCGCTGGAGGATCGGGTGACCGAAGAGGCGGCGCGCATCATCGCCCTGCGCGCGCCCATGGGCAGCGACCTGCGTATCGTGCTGAGCGTGATGAAGATCAGCGCCAATCTGGAACGCTGCGGCGACTATGCGAAGAACCTGGCCAAGCGAACGTCGGTCCTGGCCGAAATTCCCCCGGTGGGCGGGTCCACCCAGAGCATCCGGCGCATGGCGCGCGAGGTGGAAAAAATGCTCAAGGATGCGCTGGATGCCTATATCCAGCAGGATGCCGAACTGGCCGCCGATGTGCGCGCCCGCGACCGCGAGGTCGATCAGATGTACAATGCCCTGTTTCGCGAATTCCTCACCCACATGATGGAGGATCCGCGCAACATCACCGCGTGCATGCACCTGCATTTCATCGCCAAGAACATCGAACGCATGGGCGATCACGTCACCTCGATCGCCGAACAGGTGATCTATCTGGTCACCGGCGGCATTCCCGAGGAAGGCCGCGAGAAATTCGACCGCACCTCTTTCGTAAGTGAACCGGAGGCATGAACAGATGAGCGCAGATCGCCCCCGCGTTCTCGTGGTCGAGGACGAACCCTCGCAACGCGAAGTCCTGGCCTACAATCTGGAGGCAGAAGGCTTCGACGTCTCGCGCGCCGAAACCGGCGACGAGGCGTTGCTGCTGGTGGATGAGGATGCGCCGGACATCATCGTGCTGGACTGGATGCTGCCCGGCGTGTCGGGCATAGAGGTCTGCCGCCGGCTCAAGATGCGCGCGGACACCCGCGCCACGCCGATCATCATGCTGTCGGCCCGCAGCGAAGAGGTGGACAAGGTCCGCGGTCTGGAAACCGGCGCCGACGACTACATGGTCAAGCCCTATTCCGTGATCGAACTAATGGCCCGGGTGCGGGCCCAGTTGCGCCGCACCCGTCCGGCCGCGGTCGGCCAGCGGCTCGAATACGAGGATATATCCCTGGACGCCGAAACCCACCGCGTCATGCGCGCGGATCATTCCCTGAAACTGGGTCCGACCGAATTCCGGCTGCTCACCACGTTCATGGAAAAGCCGGGCCGGGTCTGGAGCCGCGAACAGTTGCTCGACCGGGTCTGGGGGCGCGACATCTATGTGGATACCCGCACCGTCGATGTCCACATCGGTCGCCTGCGCAAGGCACTCTGCCAGCACGGCGGCCAAGATCCCGTGCGCACCGTGCGCGGCGCCGGCTACGCGTTGGGATGAACCGGTTGCCCGGGATCGCCCGGGCATCCTGAAACGCTTGACGCGTATCGGCGCCCGGCCACCGTATCGTCCGACCCGCATGCCCGGACAATCACGACCTGTCAACGACTGCGCGACCCCCGACAGTAGAGGGTCAGCCATTTGCGGCACCGCCGTTCCATCTTTCCGCCGCAATCAACGATAACATGCTCCTTGTATTTCAACGGAGCGTATTGATGATCTCACTGACACCCGGTGTCTTCGGCGGCTCAACGTCACAGCCGCCCCGGCAGACCCAACAGACAGAACCCACCGCCGACAGCACCACGGCGGCGACAAACACAAGAACCGCCGACAGCACGACGCCGTCGCAGCAATCGGGCACGGTTTCGTCGCCCTCTGGATCTGCCCCGGCGCCCACGGTCGCTGTGTCGGACGCCAGAACGCGGGCGTCGATCAGCGAAGCGCGTCTCGTCGCCTCAGGGGCCGAACCCGATACTGCACCGGATGGCGCTGTCGATGTCGATCTGGATGCCCGCGCCGCCGCCGAATCCGCGCGGCGGGATTCGGTCCGCGACGCGGTCGTCGAAAATGTGACGAGCGCCGCACGCTCCATCGGCGAGGCGACCACC